>NZ_CP109555.1:0-39417 GCF_045040085.1 Nocardia sp. NBC_01388 | reverse complement strand
GGGCCTTCTCGATCGGGTGCACGCCTTGCAGATCGAGCATGGCGCGGATATCGCGGCGGTCGTCGACCATGGAGGCCAGCTCCACCTGGATATCGTCGTCGATGTTGTCGACCTCACCGGTGGAGAGGGCATCGGCGTAGACGGCGACCTCGCGGGCGGTGCGGGCGAAAGTGCGTACCTTGCTGTCGAGTTCGCTGCGGTTGACCCATCCCGGCCACAGCTGGGTATCGACCTGCTCGCCCGCGGCGATCTGCTTTCCGGCCGCGCGGACGCGTTCGCGGTCCGGCTCGGTCATGACCGCGATCTCGGTACCGATGATCGCGGCGTGTGCCTTGTTCTTGGCGAAGGTATCGAGCATGTTCGGTACTCGCCCCCTGACCTCCTCGGCAGGGTTGACCAGGATGGGAGTCTTCAGCAGGTCGGTGGAGGCGACGTCACCGCGGGCGTAGTCGACGATAAACTGCACCCCGGCCCGCAGGTCCGGGTGCAGGCCGGCCGACCCGAGATCGCGGGTGAGCTGGGCGTGCCGGTCAGACTCCCCCGCCAGGTACTGCTCGGTCATCTCCGCTGTCATGCCTTCTTCTCCGCGCCACGCGGCCACCGCTTCCAGCACCCGCTCGGGCACATTCTTCATCGATCCCAGGACCTCGAATGCGGCATTGGCGCGGGCGAAAACGACATCCGCCTCCCGGAACTGCTGGACCTCCCCGGCGTCGAAGCCCTCCTCGAAGGTGACTTTCCATTCCCCGCTGCCGACGTCGATACCCCACCCCTGAGCGAAGTGGGCGTCCATGCTCGACACCCAGCGCGTGGCAGATGAAGCCAGGGGCTCTTCGCCCGAGTCGAACCAGGTCAGAGCGGCGGCCAGCACCGCAGCCTCACCCTCGGGGCCCTGCGGCCATTCCGAGGTGGCGAGCAGCCGTTCGTCTTTCGCCCGGAAGTTCGCGATGTCCTGGCGCAACCAGGCCAGATTCGAGCTGAGCCGGGCCGCGTCCTCGAAGCCTTCCGGCGCCTCGGCCAGGGCCTGCTGCAGCGCGGTGGCCTCGTCGAGTTGGATGCGCTGCTGCAGGGACTGATGCATCGCTACCGACGTCACCAGGAATGCCATGCGCTGCCCGTAGGTGCCCCGCAACGCAGTAGAGGTGTCCGCTGGGGTGCTGGGCGGCTCTTCCTTCGGCACTGCCGCCGCGGTGCTCTCCGCAGCAGGTGCGGCCGGTTCGGGCCGAATCTGCTGCTCGGGCACCGCATTCGGGGCGGGGGTCGCGCTTTGGTCGGGGGTGCGGTGGGCGGTGTTGTCCTGGATGGATCGCATGAGGATGCTGGCCTGGTAGCCGTTGCGGGTGCCACGGCGCACCTTGTCGACGAGGGTTTCCGGGTCCAGGCCGGCGTCGAGCAGTTCGGTGAAAACCTCGTCGGCCATCGCCCATCCGGAGGACTTTCCGGCGTAGCGGCCGTTCGGGTCGAGTTCGCGCAGCCGCTGCGACAAGGACTTGACCCGCTCCTTCTCCGCAGCGGCGGCGGTCTGGGATGTGTTGTCGGACATGATGTTTTCCTCCTGGGATGGGGTAGTGCTGTCGGGGTCTGCCCAGCCGGGGCCGGGATCGGATTCGGTGGTCAGTTCTTCGGCAGTGATGCCGCGGCGTTCGGCGGCTTTGATTTGGCGGGCGAGGGTGGCTTTGGCGGCGGAGGCCCGCTGCGCAGGGGAAGCCGGGCGCTTGTCGGGGGCGAGGGCCGGGTCGAATAGCACCGCGGCCACGCGCTTGCCCCAGGCTTTGCCGATCATGAGAGCGACGGCGGATTTGCCGGGGCTCTTGCCTCTCTCGCGCAGTTGGCGGCGAGTGACCAGATGGGACGGGGCGAGGCCCCAGGCGTACTCCTGGCGGGAGTCGTCGGGGGCCTCGTCGAGGGCGGTCATGACCTGGGTTCTCAGTACTGGCTGTCGACCAGGGCGAGCAGCGCAGCCATGTCCGGCGGCACCAGCCGCGAGGCCGCGTCCTGGAGGCGTTCGCGGTCCACGCGCAGGTTGCGGGCCTCCTCACGGAAGTGGGCGACCCAATGCTCGGCGACACGGCAGTCATGGGTGACCCCGTCCAGACGGTGCCGCAGCTCGGTGATGTGGGCGGCCAGGCGCACGATGACCGCGGCCGGATCGGCGAACAGGGCCGCGTTCTCGGGGACGGCGAGCAGGTCGCGGGCCAGTGCTTCGAGACCGGTATCGAGGGTGTTGGACATGGTGTTTCCTCCTGAAATGGGTTGGGTGAGAGGGGAAATCGGGGCTATTTGCCGTAGCCGCGCTGATCGCCACGGCCCCGGTGGGTGGAGCGGTAGACGCCGCTGCCCGGGGCGGTGGTGCGGGCACGTTTCTGCTTGCCGGGGGTGGCCTTGACCGCGTCCTGCGGCGGGGTGGCGTGCCCGGCGTCCACGGCCATGCGGCCGGTGATCACCCGCTCGGACAAGCCCGCCGCACGCAGCCGGGCCTCGGTGGCCTCACGGCGGGCGGTGCTGTCGTACGGGACCGGTTCGGGGGTGCGGTTCGCCGCGACCAGTTCGCGCCGGTCGGTCCACTGGTTTTGGATGCGGCGGGCCTGCTTGCCCGCGATCGCGGATTCGCCTGCCGCATGGTCGATGTGGTGCTTGACCCGGTTGTGCACCCCTTCGGGAATCCCGGCGGCGGCCAGGTGGGCCAGCAGCTTGCCGTCGGCGCCGCGCTCTTCGTAGTCGCCAAGGCTGGTGCGCCCGGCCGCGAGCTGGGTTTGGGCGTCGAACACCGACGCGATCTCGGCGTTCGCGTGCCGTGCGGTATCGGCGGGGACCGCACCGGTGGACAGGATCTCGTCGAGCTGGCGGCGGTGATAGGCGGCGGTGTCGTGGGCGATCTGATCGGAGCGTTCGGCATCGAGTGCGGCGGCGGAGCGGTCATCGGCGAACAGCTGCTCGGGAACATCGGTGATGCCGGCGTCGATATCGGCCAGCACCGCCCGCAGCTGGTCGACCTCCAGAGGGTGCAGTCCCTTGCCGTTGGCGATGGTGTGCTCGATGCTGCGGCGGTGTTTGGCCGCTTGGGTGCGCAGCCGCTCGGCCCCGGCGCCCTCGGCTTGACCGTCCGGGCCGAGGACCGAGTCCTGCACCGCCATGGCTTCGACCTGCGGGGCCATCGCCGCGTAGGTGCGCACCACGACGTCGAGTTGGTCGCGGTCCACGTGATCGGGCCACAGCTTTTTGTGCTCGATGCTGGGGTCGGCGCGAATGTCCTTGCCGCGCTGACGGGCCAGGGCCTGCTCGTCCTCGGGCAGCAGGTTCACCGCGGCGGTGAGCGCCTCGGTGACGCTGGTGACGTCGACGCTGTGGCGCAGCCGATCCTGGTACTTGGTCAGCATGTCGTCGATGCGCGGTTTGATCTCCTCGGCTGGATCCACCAGCGGCTGCGCTGTTTTGCGCAGTTCGTTGGTGGCCGAGAGGGCAGCGACCGCACCGAGATCGTCGATCGGCATCAGCGCGTTGCGGCCGCCGGGGACGCCGATGTAGACGGCGATGAACCGGATCTTGTTGCGGTCCTTCTCGTTCAACCCGGCGGCGGTCACTTTCTTGCTCAGCGCTTCCAGGCCGCGCCCGGACGGCTGGCGGCCCCAGGAGTTGATGTCCTCGTACAGGCCACGTTTGGCCGACTCGGCGATACCGGGATCAGCGGCCACGATCGAGACCATGCGGTCCTCGGCCGTATGCACGCGGTTGACACTCGCCCGGTCCCGTTCGACCTTCGCGAGCTGCTGCGAGAGTTCCGGGGCGTCGACGGTGACGTGCCCGCCGTCGGGGTCGATGTACACCCCGTAGCGCTGCTGCACATGCCCGGACAGGTCGTGCATCGCCGACCGTGCGGCATCGCTCTGGTCCGACCAGGCGGTCGCGTCCCGTACCGCGGCGGCGATCTCGCTGCGGGAGAACCGATCCCAGCCTTCCTCGGACATTTTCGCCAGCCGGGTCTCGACCGCTTTCTGCTCGATCGCGATCCGGGCCTCGTACTCACGCTGGGCTTCTTGGGATTTGGTGGCCGCGATCTCTTCCTGGCGGCGGCGCTCGGCCATCAGCTGCGCGAACGCGATCATCGTCTGCAGCACCTGCTGGGCGAGCCGGGAGAAGTGCTGGCCGTAGCGATCGACGGTGTCGTCGTGCTGCGGCGGCACGTCCTGGAAGAAACCGGACTGGGACATGGAATTGCCTCCATCAGTAGGGGTGAACTGGGTGGTGGGTTCGGCCATCAGCTGCGCGGGCGAGACCACACCGGCGGAATTGGCGAGCTGCTCGGCCGAGCGCGCCGGCGCAGCCTCTGTGTGGGCACCGGTGAGGGGGTCCAGAAACGGGACCGGGTCGAGTTCGTCGATGGCGTGACCGGCGTTGATGTGGTCGGTGAGGTCTTTGCCGGTGGCGGCCTGCACCACCCGCACCTGCCCGATGCCCAGCCCCTTCAGGGACGTCATGACTTTGTCGGCGCGCCGGTAGCCGGGGGCGTCGCGGTCCACGACGATCACCACCTCGGCCGCACCGCGCAGCCATCGGGCGTGCTCGGGTGTCCAGGACCCGGCGCCCCCGGCGTTGGTGGTCGCGGCCAGGCCCGCCTTCTCGGCGGTGAGGACGTCTTTCTCGCCCTCGCAGACGTAGACGCTTTCTCCGGCCTCGATCGCGGCCAACAGCTGCGGGAGCTGGAACGGCAGCGGTTCGAAACCTTCGGGCTGCCAACCGGTCTGGGGGTCCCAGCGTTGCTGGGTGAACCGCTTGTTGTGGCCGTGTTCGAAGCGGGCCTCTTTGCGGAGGATCTCCCCGGCGACCTCACCGTTCTCGCGCATGTACGGGTAAGTGGCGACCTGCGTCCATGCCGAAACCTGCTGTCCGAGATCCTTCTTCGGCTGCGCCAGGGGCAGCCCGGCCGCGTCGATGGCGCGGTCGGCGCGGGTGATCTGCCGGGGCCGCACCCGCGGTGCGGTGCGCCGGCCACCACCGGAGGAGCGGGTGATGGGCGTGTCGTACAGGTCGCGGACCTTGAGCCCGAGCGTGTCGAGGATTTGCACGTCATCGCATCCGGCGAAGCAGCGGACCTTCGTGCGCTGGGCATCGCTGAGGTACTTGATGCCCAATGACGGGTTGTGGCGGCCGCTGTCGGCCTCGTGGACCGGGCAGCAGTACTTGACCCACTCCCCCGCCGGTTTGCCCGGGCCCATCTTCTGTTCCAGTGCGGCGGTGAGGGTTTCCCAGCTGCCCTGCTGGTGCGCGGTGGTGGTCACGGGAACTCCATCCGGGCCTCACCGCGCCGGGCAGCGGCCGAGACCGGCACGATCACACCGGAATCGAGCTGCTGGAAATCCTCACCGAGCGTGCCGGGCACCGCGGCGTGCAAGGGCAGCGGCAGCATCTTCTCGGTGTGGCCCTTGGCGACCGAGCAGTGCTTGAACACCCCGTTCGGGTCGAACAGCCGCGGCATGTGGTGGTCCATGTGATCGCGCCAGAACTGCGACATCTCCACGTTCTCGCCCAGGCGCAGGTGCTCGAACGCCCGCCACATCGCCTTGAACCGGGCCTCGGCCTCGGGGTGCTCGTGCCACAGCGGGCACCAGCGGATCTCGTCCTCCTTGCCCGCACGCGAGACTTCCCGCGCGTAGCAGATGGCGACGTAGCCCTCGACGAACTCCTCGACCGTCTTGAACATCAGCTCCCGGGGCTGCTCGGGCTCTGCCTCCTCCGGCGGTGCCGGAGCCAGGGTCTGCTCGGCGGCCTCGATCGCGGACAACTCGATCCCGGCCAGCACATCGGGCGTCAGCGCCGCCTCCAGCGCGGCCTTGGCGTAGTCCTTGGCCAGCGCGGCGACCTGGACACCGACCGCACGTTGCACCGCATCCTGCAGAGCCGCACCGAGTGCCTGCGGCGAGATTCCCTCCGCCATCTGCGCGGTGTAGACCTGCTGCGCAGTGGGATCGGGGGTCGGGGTGTCGGTGGTGGTCATGGCTGCTCGCCTTCTTCTCGGGTGGCCGGCGGCGCGTTCCAGCCGTCGACCAGGTCGGTGATGGGTTTGGGCGCGAACTTCTTGTTCGAGGCCTCGACGGCGTCCTTGCAGGAGCGCTCCCACCAGGGCACGAGCCGCACCAGCACCGGCCGATGCCCGGACGCCAAAACCAGGGCCCGCCCGGTCGGGATCGCCGCCAGATCACTGGGGGTCAAGGTCGGTTCGGTGGTGCGCGAGATCGACCGCGAGGACGAGCGCCCGTCCTTGGACTTGTTGTGAGTGACCGAGCTGGTCTGCTCGTAATGGGCGCCGACCAGGTCGGAGATGTCCCGAAGGAACGCCGCGTCAGCCAGACCGGGGCCGAGGGTGCGGATATTGGCGGCGGACCAGAGGGCCTTCATGCCCTCTTCGCCCCAGCAGCGCACCCCCTGGGCCCAGGACTGCAGGATCGTCATGACCACGATTCCGCGAGATCCGAAGTGGCTGTACATCTTCGGGAGCTCGGCCCACTTGACGATGTTGGCGGCCTCGTCCAAGGCGACCAGCATCGGCACCGGCAACCGGCCCCCACGGCGCACACCCTCATGGGAGGCGGCATCGACCACCGCCGCCGTCAAAGCGGTGATCAGCGGGCCCGCAGTGCCTTTGCCCTCCAGCGACAGTGGGTAGAGGCTGTCGCGGCTGGTCGCGAACGCGCGCACATCGAACGGTTCCCGCTCGGCCTCACCCGGTTTGGGCGGCTCGACCCAGGGCCGGATCTTGTCGTACTTGAGGCAGGACGCCATCTTCTTGGCGGTGCTGAAGATGCCCTTGCGCTGGCGGTCCGGGGCGGTGTACTGGTCATTCAGTGCGGCCGCGACCATCTGGTAGCCGTGCTCGCGCAGCACATCGATCGGCTCTTCTTCCTGCTGATCGGTGATCCACAGGAACACCTGCGTGATCGGCTTCTTCGACACGGCGGCGGCCAGGATCAGCCCGGCCAGCAGGTCCTCGCCCTCGGGGTCGAAGAAGGAATCGGCCTTGTCCGCGTCACCGCCGGCGGCGAAGTGCCCGGCCAGCTGCGCCGCCCTCACCTGTGCGTCCGCGCCGCCGTCGGTCCCGGCGACCCAGGCGATCGGGTCCCAGAACCAGGTGCACGCCTCCGCGGCGACCTGCTGCGGGTCGAACACCCACACCTGCCCGCCCAGATCGGCGCGATGCCCGCGGGTCGCGTCCACGACGTCGCGCTTGTTGGAGGTGGCCACGACCGGGCCGATCGCCTCCATCAGCGCCGGAATCACCCGCGAGGAGGACTTACCGGCACGCGGGCCCATCACGTCCAGGTGCAGATCCTCGTACGAGCCGTACAGCATCTGCGGGTCCAGGATCGATTCACCGATCGACACCCCGGGGGCACCGTCGGGACCACGGACCACACCGAGCTTGTGGGCCTTGGCGACCATCGCCTGATAGGACAGATCCGAAGTTTCCGTGCCTCGCGCCAGGTAGCGGGCCTGGGCATCGATCGGCAACGCCTTGGGCTTGTCCCGCCGCGCTGCCCGCTGCCCGCCGCGCGCAGCGGTGCGGGTCTTGCGGCGCTCACGTCGGTCCGCTCGCATGTCCTGGGCGCGCTCGCACACCCAGCGGGTGCCGACAGCGGTCCCGGCCACTCCGGCGAGGGTCGCGACCGCGACGGTGCCCAAACCCGCCCAGGCTTGCACCGGCCACGCGATCTCGTGCGCGGCGAAGATGCGCCAGTACAGCGAGAACGGGTTGTGCAGCGGCACATCCTGCGGGGTGGCGCCGAACACCGGCGACACCCAGATCGACAGGGCCGCCATCTCGGTCAGCGTCGACACACCCACGGCCAAACCGCCGGCGATGTACACCTGACGCCACTCCGGATCCATCTCCTCGCCGGTAGGGGCTTTCACGCTGCGGTCCATGTCGCACCTGCCTTCGGCATCTGGTTCCAGATGCGGCCGTCGAGCTCGCGACCGGCGGACTTCGGGGTGCGACCACCCCACTGCTTGAAGAAGAATGGGACGCCCGCGGCGGTGCACTCATCGCGCAGGTCCCGCACCCAATCCGGGTGCATCGGGCGCGCGTTCGGCCCGGACTCGCCCCCGACGATCACCCAGCCGATCGCAGGGTTCGGGGACCAGCCCACGCACGCGCCCGTGCACGGGCAGTCGAAAGCCACCGCGTCGTCGGGGTACCGGCAGGCGCACCCGTCCGGGCACGACTCGGGCAGCAGGAACCGGTCCAGATCGATCGGCCCCAGCAGCGGCTCGCAGGACAGGAACCGCACCGCCGCAGGAACTTTCACCAGTTCATCGATGCGGTGCGTGGTCGCACTGTTCTCGACCGAGGTGCCCAACCAGACGTTCGGCGGGAACACCAGGCCACGCTCTGCCAGGCGGCGTGCACGCATCGGCCGCTTGGTCAGCACCTGGTAGGTGTGCTGTGGGGTGTCGGCCATGACCTGGAACACCGACCGCACGAAGTCCTCCGACACCTTCGCGTGGAACAGGTCCGACATGGAGTTAACGAACACCAGCCGCGCGGTGCGCCACTTGCGCGGAATGTCCAGTGCCGCAGGGTGCATCGTGACTGCGAACCCGGGCCCGGAGGTCCGCGGATCTCCGTCGGCCTGGTACTTGGCCGAGCCCATCGCCTTGAGGCGCTTGGCCATCACGAGGGCGTAGCAGTTGTCGCAGCCCGCGCTGATGCGGTCGCAGCCGGTCACCGGGTTCCAGGTGACCTCGGTCCACTCGATCCCGGTCATGACGCCACGCCCTGCGGCAATACCTGCAGGAACGCTGCCCTGGCCGTCTGGGTGGAGCAGCCGAGCTCGGCTGCGATTTGCCGCCACGTCCGCTCGCCGCCGATGCGCAACTGCACAACCCGGTCCTGAAAGTCGGAGTCCCGGAAGTACTTACGGTCCGTGCGTGCGTGCGCAGCCTTCACGGTGGAGGGCGCCACGGGCGCGGTCTCGTAATGGCCGGCGGTCGCAGCCCGGCGGCGCATCTTGGTCTTCAGCGGGGCGTTCTCGCGCAGAACCCGCTGGGTCGGCTGGATCCCGGTCGCGGCCGCGTAGGCCTTGCGAGCGGTAAGGCCCGAGTGGCCCACGCGGACCGCGATTCGATCCCACGCCATGCCCGCGGTCCGCAGCTCGACGACCTGCTCCTGCAACTTCGGGTCGCTCCACCGCTGTGAGCAGTCCTTGGGCCCCTGCAACGGCTCACACAGCGGGGCAGGCTCACCGGTCGCGGCGACCTGCGCCAGTTCCTTGCGGGTGCGGTCGAGAATCGACTTCTTGCGCTGCGGGTTCTGCATCCATACCGACGCCACCACGCAGTCCACCCACTCCAGCCGTTCGGCGGCTTCGGCGCACTCGGTCAGGAATGGGCAGCTCGCGCAGATCCGCTGCGCGGCATGAACTTGCAGGAGCGAGGAGGGAAAGAAGACCCCCAGATCGGTGTTGGCACAGGCCCGATCAGCCCACACCTTCGGGGACGCGCTGATGCTGGTCATTGAGGCCACCTCCGTGGCAGAAGAAGAAACGGATCGGGAAGAAGAGGAGGAAGGAGTGGTCATCGCTGGCCACCGCCCAGCGGCGCGGAGCAGAACGGCGCACACGGGCCAGGAGTCGACGGCACGACCGACGAGCCGTCGCTGAAGTGGGCGGTGCAGACCACGACGGCGACCAGCACGGCGCCGACCACTACTGCGACCAGGGCGATCAGCAGGGCGCCGACCGGCGGCACCACCAGCGGCACCACGACCGCGATCTCACGCTCGCGGGCCATCACGCGAACACCCCCGTCGAAACGCCAGTGGCCTCGACATCTGCACGAATGTGGCGGGCTCGCGCCGCGCCGAGACGGTCCATCGAGGCCGACGTGGTCAGCCGTTCCATGCACGGAGCGCCGGCGTACATCGACTCGCGGTCGAGCAAGTCATCGACGGCCACATGTAGCTGGTGCAGCTCAGCGCGCAGCCGTGCAACTTCACCGAGCAGCGCGGCCTCGCGGCTCGTAGTCAGGTCCAGGGCGGGTCCCCCGGGACGGACATCAAGGGTGGTCATCACGCCGCCCCCTCGCTGACGTCAGTGGGCATCAACACGGGCTGAACGAGACTCAAGACCTCGCTACGACGCACGCGGTAGTGACGACCGTTGACGAGCCATCCGCGCAGCTCACCTGCCTTGATCCAGTTCTTGATGGTCTTGGCGTCTACGTGGACGAGGGACGCCGCCGCACTCGCCGGGATCAGGTCTTCCGGGACCAGACCCGCGGGGCGGGAAGCGGGTGAGGGATCGACGGTCATAAGGGAGCCTCCTGCAGAAATTTCGGAACTTTCTTCCGTGATGCCTATGCAGGTCAATAGTGCATCAACCTGCATAGGCAGGTCAATAGATGGATAGGCCGCTTATGCAGGTAGTAGGCAGGTTCTAAGCTGGTGGGCATGAACGCAATCGACCCTGCTGACCCCCGCCCGCCTCGACGGCAACTCGCTGACCTGCTACGAGCCGCGATCCTCACCGGGAAGCTGAAGCCAGGGGAGAAGCTGCCGAGCGGGCCCGAACTCGCTGAGCGGTACGGCGTATCGAAAGTGACTGCGCAGCAGGCGGTTAACGAACTCCGCACAGAGGGGTTGGTCTTCAGCCGTGTCGGATCGGGAGTGTTCGTGAAGGAACGCACGAGCAAACCGGTTGGGCTGCGACCTCACCTTGAGCGCGCCTTCGTAGAGCCGAAGGTGACAGTGGATTTCGCGGGATTCGCTGCCGAGACCCTGCACGGCGCTATGTCCGAACCGCTGGACAAGATTCGAGACGGACGATTCCGTCCCGAGTCGATCGACGTCCGAATCCTCGTTCCGGACCCGGGAACGCCGTGGGCGCTACCCGCGCGAGCGTCGGACCTCGCAGACAGTCCTGCGTTCCGCCGGCGGATGCAGCGGATCATGGAGCGTCACGCATTCGGCATCCACGATGAAGTGCTGGAACTGAAGCGAATCGGACTGATCGAGTCCGCGTCTGTGCAGATCCGCGTCTACCCTGCCGCGCCCCTGTTCAAGCTCTACATCATCAATAGACTCGATGCCTTCTTCGGCTTCTACCCAATTGAGGAACATCAGCTGCCACTGGATGGCGAAGACACGGTGATGCTCGACCTGATGGGTAAGAACGCAACCCTGTTCCACCTCGAAACCGACCAAGCCGACCAGGATTCGTTCAAATCTCAGTTCATCGACCAATGCCAGCGCTGGTACGAGAGCGTCTGGAAAATCGGCCGCGACCTCCAGCCGTAGAGACGAGAGACCTATGTCGACCTCCGCCGCCGCACTCGGCGTAGTGATCGTGACCTACAACAACGCGACCGATCTGCCTCAGTGCCTGGATGCGCTTCAGTCCAACGCCGGCGAGGCATGGGTGGTCGTGCGGGACTGCGGCTCATCGGATCAGTCCGTAGAGATCGCCGAGCATCACACAGCAGTGAACAGGGTCATCACCGGTACAAACGTCGGGTTCGGCGCAGCCTGCAATGAGGCGGTGAACAGCCTTGATCCCGCCGTACAAATGGTCCTGTTCCTGAATCCGGACACCGCGATCGACTGCAACATGGCCGATCTACTTGAATACGTCACGCAATTCGGCGAATTCGGATGCGTCGGCATCCAGCAGCAGTCATTCGGCGGCGACCTCGTTTGGTCCTGGGACGAGTTCCCCACAGTGCCGTTGGAATGGCAAAAGGCCAGGAAGATGCCCCTGTTGCAGCGCTCCCCGGCAGGCTATACCGACGACCGGCAGGTCGACTGGAACATGGGCGCGTTCCTGCTCATTCCACGTCCAGCATTCGAGCTCGTAGAGGGGTTCGATGAACAGTTCTTCCTGTTCTACGAGGAGATCGACCTCCAGCAGCGCCTGGCGCGCAACGCCCGCCCGACCTACTACGTCAACAAATTCCACTACCGCCACGACCGCAGCGACAAAGCCACCCTGTGGCGCGAAGTACTCCGCCTCAATTCCAGACGTGCGTACGACCGCAAGTGGCTCACTTGGCCCGAAACCCTGCAATGCCAGATCGCGCAGTCATACCGCTGGATACAGGACGCCCTCCGGCCCCAGCGGGACCGTGACCGCCGACTGGTCATTCCGCGGCTGCTCGCGACCTGGGGACTCATCCGCGCTGTCGTTCCGCCCGAAGCCATCGAGGGCGGGATCGACTCATGGCGTTCCGTACGCCCGTTCTGGGCACAAGCTGGGATCTCGCCGCAACGGAAGACGCTCCCTTGACCCACGTCTGGTACGCCGCCTACGGCTCAAACCCAAACTGCCTGGTGTACAGGACGTTTGGGGGCAAGCGAACTACACGCGCCCGTTGGGACGACCGAGGTATCTCCGTAGCTGCACTGACCCTCGATGAATATCTGCGGTGATCAGTTCGGCGCGCCTCCCACAGTCCGACAGCTAATAGATCTAGTAATTACGGCATGCCGAGACCCGCGAAACTTCCACCCACTAAGCCTGTGGGAGTGAACATCTCGCAAGAGGTAGTCGACGCTCTGGACAGGGCGGTAGAGCAGCGCGGCCTGAACAAGCGGACGTTGTTCGAAATCGCCCTCCGGCGCGAGCTTGGGCTACCCGACTACCCAGGTCTCTCCAACCCGGAGCAGGGGTCACTTCCCATCTCTGCCTGAGCCAGACCCACCGCCCTTACCAAGCGGTGGGACACCCGTAAACGAGGAAGGCCCCCGGTTACCAGCCGGGGGCTCTTCAAGGCCCTGATAGGACCACGCTTTGATCAGCGGTTCTCAGGGTAGCAAGGCCGCACGTCCGCAACAAAGTATCGGGACCGATGTAGCTGGTCACGATTCTGCGATCGGCGCGCCTTCGCTGCCCTCACCTGTATCTGGACGAGGCTGCACTGCCTCGCCACGCCGCCGGCGTCGACCGGCCATGGCGGCGTTGTTCTCCCTGCCTGCCCTGCGGCTGGTGCTGCCCGAGGACGCCTACAAGGACGTTCCGGCGTGCTGGTGGGGCCTGGACCGGTTCATCGCGCACGGTATGGCGCTCTACGACATGCACTACCGGCTGCTCTACCTCAACCGCATGGTGGCCTCGATCAAGCGCGAGACCTTCCTGAAGTACCTGCGCGCCGAGGCCGAGGTCGCGGACTTCGGCACCGGCCGCAACGCCGGGTCCTCGATGGCCCGCTTGATGCGGACCACCGGCATGAGCGAGTCGACCATGCACCGAGGCCGCCAGCTGCTGCACAAGCTCGGCTGCCGCACCGTGGTCTATCGAGGCCGCCAGCTCACCAAACTCGAAGCGCTCGACATGTGGAGCCGGGACCAGCCGAAGATCACGGGCTGGACCGCCGTGGCCGCACTGCACGAATCGCAGGTGCTCCCTGTGGATAACTCACTGGTGCAGACACTGCTTGAACAGGGCTTTGGCACCCCTCCCCCGCGTAGCGGGGGTTACGCCGCCAGCTCACGTAGGGAGGTTATTTCTACACCGAAGAACGCGATGAAACGATGCGCTCCGCGCAGCCTCGACAAGAGGGGGCAACCCAAACAGGGCCGATCCTACGACCCGAAAGCGGTGTTGCTGGCCTCTGGTGTGCGCAGAGACCCGCGTTTTCCGCTCTGGGTACGTCAGATACCCCAAAAGCGTATGGAAGCGCTGCTGACGCGCAAAGCGCGAGCCGACTGGGACGTCGATGACGTGTTCGGCGCGGTCGATGAGTGGCGGATCTCCGGCATGGTCCTGCTGACCTCACCGAAGAACCCGGCCGGCTACCTCTGGAAAGTCCTGGACCAGGTCCCCGACGACGAGCCCCCAGCCCGGATGGATCGCGCGCGCACCGCCGAGATCGACGAAGCCGCGCGGGCCGAACGGGCCCGCCAGCGCGAGGAAGAGCGGGCGGCAGCGATGAATTCAGCCGGACCGCACTCCCCCGGTCGTGCAGAGTTCGAGCAGTTCCGGCGGAGGAACAGCGCGAAGACCGCCGGCCAGGCCGCCGCCCGGGCGCGCGAGGCAGAGTGGGCGCGCCGCGAACTCGCTGTCCGCGAAGACTGACCGAGGGTTGGTCGTGACGGCCTGGGCGCTATCGGCAGCCCACTAGTTCCCTGGTGAACTCTCGCGCGCACGACCCCGGATGGAGTCGCCGTGGCACGCTAGCTAGGTGTGCTAGCACGTCTAACTATGTGTGTTTGCCCAGGTAGGCGGCGCGCCGTCGCCACTCGGGTAGGGCAGGCGAGCATGATCGCGCAGCATGACAACAGCTGACAGTCAGACCTTGCCGCGGTTGCACGACTACGAGGTGCTCGGCCGGGTTCTGAGCGTGCTCTGCAGTACTCCGGGCCCGCTGGCCGAGTGCCTCGGGTTTCGGCTGTGGCCTCGTCTGCACAAGGACGGCGGGTACGTGTTGTCCTGGCACGGCCACCCCTCCATGCATGAGGTGACCGACTACCTCTGTGCCGCTGCTGCCGACGATGAGATGACCGCGGACCTGCGCCCCGGCGACATACAGCTCCACAGGGAGCGAACCGCCGTGATCGTCCGGGGCGTGCAGTTCAACCTTCAGCCAGAACCGATGCCCTCCCCCGAGAGTTACCTCGCCCTGGGTGAGTTCTGGCGGACTGGTGCGCTGCCGAGGAAAACCATCGATAGCTAGGTGTGCTAGCACGCCTAGCTTCCTGCGTTAGTGCAGGTCAGGGCGCTAGCAGCCGTGGCGGTCCAGGTATTCGCGCAGTGCTTCATCGGTGATGGAGGCGATGGAGATGGACCGGTCGCCGGTCTCGTAGCGCAGCTTGTCGACCGCACGCCCGAGGCGTTCCTTCGTCGAGGGGCGGATCCGCACGTTGTGCTGCTCGATCAGCCGCTCGGCCAACGGCACCGCCGGCGGGGGCGGCGGCGGTGCGCTGCGCTCGGGCTTCGGCGGGATGTCGTCGGCCGGATGTTGCGGTCGGCGCAGGGCGGGTACGCGGTCCACGCTCATACCTGAGCTCCTTCCACCAGACGGAGTTCGCGGGCCAGATCGGTGTAGGCGACCTGCAGCGCGATGGACTTGCCGCCCCGGAACTGGTGCATGGGCGTGGATTCGGAATGCGCGTCCTCACGGGCGCCCAGCTCGGGGATGACCGTGCGGGCGACCAGGCCGCCGTTCCCGTCGCCGAGAGTGCCGTAGGCACCGCGCAGTTCGGGCTCGCGGCTGATGTGCTCGCCGCGGGCCTTGCGCTTGGAGATGACGACCGCACCGATCTTCAGGCGCGGGTTCGGCCGGCGCTGCACCCGCTGGATGGTGCGCTCCAGCTCGCCGACACCCTTGAGGCTGTCGCGGGTGGCCTCGGTGACAATGAGGACCTCATCGCCCACGGTCAGCGGCGCGAACAGCAGCGTGCCGAGCGTCGGCGGGCAGTCGAACAGCACCGCGGCGTACGGGGACAGGTCCACCCCCTCGAACGCCATGTCCAGGCGCCACACGATGTCGGAGTTCCCCGACTCGGCGACCGAGCCCAGCTCCACGTCGGCGGGCGCGATATCGACGCCCTCCCACTCCGAGGCCACGACCACATCGGCCAGATCGCCGGGCTTGACGCTCCGGTCGAACAGGTCCGCGATCGTCTTCTGCCCCGGGGCGATCTCCACGCCGACGCCGCCGGTGGCGTTGCCCTGCGGGTCCATGTCGACGATCAGCACGCGCCCGCCGGCGTGCATAACTGCGCTGGCCAATCCCAAGGCGGTGGCGGTCTTGCCGACCCCGCCCTTCTGGTTCGCGATCACCACCCGCCGGGGCTGGCTCCGCTCGCTGTCGATGCTCACGAAGCGAACCTAACACCCGTAGCAAGTACCCCTTGCTAGCACTGCTACGCGTGCTAGCCAACTGAATTATGTTTACGTTAAAACGTATTTCATATTCGTATTAACGATAAAACGTAACGAAATAAGGTAGAATTGGTGGCATGACCGATCAATCCGATATCCCGCGCGGCGCGGGCCCGGCCGCCGATGACCAGCGCGTTTGCCAATTTCCAGTCGGCTACGACCTCGAAACGGGGGAATTTCAGGTCGCCGGGCATCCTGTGCCTCCGGCGGCGGGTCGCGGTCGTCCGGCGGACTACTGCGGGCAGCCGCATGTCGACCCGGATGGCACGCTGCGCACGCACGACCGGGCCACCGCGTTCCAGCGCAAGCGCGATCTGAAGGCCGAAGCCGCCGGTGCCGTGCCGCGCCGCAAGCCGGTGGGCCGCCCGGTCACTTCGGCGCGGGCGTCGCTGGCCGAGCTGCTGGCGCAGTGGGAGCTGGTCACCACCGCGCACCGCGCGCAGCTGGAGGAGATCCTCACCGCCGCCGGGCAGATCGTGGCTACTGCGGGGGATCCGGACGCCGCCGTTGCCGAGGTGGCTGCCCGGCAGCGTGAAGCCGACGAAGAGATCCGCGTCGCGAACACCCGCGCCGAAGAGGCCGAGGCCGAGCTCACGGCCCTGCGTCGCGAGCTGGTGCGGGCCGAGGAGGACAAGGTTCTCGCCGAAGGCGCAGCCGAAGACGCCATCGCCGACCGCGACGCCCAGGTCGCCGAAGCCCTCGAAACAACTGCCGAGGCTCACGCCCGCGCCGCCCACGCTGAAACGAGACTGGCCGAGGTCACCGCCGACGCCGTGCAGCAGGTCACCGCCGCGCAGCAGCAGGCCCGCGACGACATCGCCGCAGCACGTTCCGCTGCTCAGGACCACATCGCAGAAGCGGAAGGCGCTGCGGCAGTGCAGATCACCGCCGCGCACGATGAGCGGGACAGTGCGCTCACGGGGCAGCGGCGCGCCGAGAATGAGCTGGCGGCAGCAGTGCAGGCGCGCGATGATGCCCTCGCCGATGCCGAGCGGCTGCGCACCCAGCTCGCCGAGAACACCGCCGAGTCGAAGGCCCGCGCCCGCGAGACCCGCGATGAGATCGCGAGTCTCCGCAAAGAACTGGCTCAGGTTCGCGACGATGCCCGTACCGAACGCGAGCAGTCCCGCACCGCCCACGCCACCGAGATCGACCGCATCCAGTCCGCCGCCGATCGGGCGCTGGCCACCGCCGAGAAGACCATCACCCGACTCGAAACCCAGCTCAACCAAGGGAAGAAATGATGTTAGGACGTCAGAAACTCAAGCCCGCACCGACGATTCAGGCACCCAGCGACCCGAGGCCGCTGGAACTGCAGCTCACCGACGCGCGGCAGCGGCTGCAACTACTGCAGGGTGACGCCGGCGCGGTACTGGCCGATGCCCCGTCCGAGGAGGAGCTTGCCGGGCGGCGGGCGGTGGCCGTGTGGCGCCGAGCTGAGCTGCTCAAGGCCGAGCAGGCGGAGCTGACCGACCAGCTCGCCGCCGCCGAGGCGCTGCGGCAGGCGAACAAGGCAATCCGTGAGACCGATATCCAAGACGTCGTCGATGCCCGCAAGGCCCTGGCCGAGCAGCGCCGCGCTGAATCGCCCGCTTCGGGAGTGGCCGAGCTGCGCCGTTTCAGCCGGCGTACCCGCAACGGGTGCGCGGCCATCATCGCGGCGGGGATGCTCTGGAGCGCGATCAATGTCCAGCACAACATGGGACCAGGTGGCGTCAAGGACCCGATGTTCTGGGCCTCGTTTCTCATCGAGGGCATGATCTCTGGACTGCTGATCCTTATCGCCCTGGGCACAGCCAAGGTCCGCGAGACCGCCAAACGTGAGCCCGGACGCGGTATCCGTCTCACTGAAGCCGGTCTGTTCCTGGCCACGCTCGGGCTCAACACCTATCCGTACGTGAAGCAGGGGCATTGGTATGACACCGTGCTGCACGGCATCGCCCCCGCCGGGATCGGCGCGGCCTTGCTGACGCTGCACTTCCTGGGCCAGGAGTACACCCTCGCCCGCAAGGATCTGGCCGCACGGATCACCGACCTCGACACCGTGCAGCTGCCCAGTCTCGATGCCGTGCACTCGACAGTGCACCGTGCGACCAGCCACCCGGGCGTGCAGGCCGAGGCCATGCGCCCGACCGCTCCAGGTCAGCTGGACGACGAGTTCGCTCAGCTTGTGGCCGCCCCAGTGCATGCTCTATCTGCGCATCAGCAGCCGATGGGTGCGCATGCGCATGCGCACCCCGAGGTCGAGGGTGCGCATGCGCACTCTGAGGTGCACATCGAGGGTGCGCATACTCCGGATCCGGAAGCCGTACCGCCCGTTGCGCACCCCTCGAATCCCGTGCAGGAGGAAGCAGGTGCGCACCCTGAGCCCGTGAACGCGCACCCGAAGCTGGCGCACGATGCGCAGGGTGCGCACGTGGCAGAAGGTGTACCCGCCGCGCTGCCTGTCCCGGATCTCGTCCAGGCGCAGGAACCGCCGGCGGAGCAGGCTGCAGTGATCGGGGATGCGCAGGGTGCGCGCAGTGCGCAGACAGGTGCGCATGAGGTGCGCGCCACGGCCGCCGAACTCGTTCGCCGTGGTGTGACTACGAAGACGGTGGAGCAGGTGACCACCGTTCTAGAGCTGTCCGCCGCCGGTGTCGCACCATCGACAGTGGCCAGGGACACCCAGATCCACTACAAGACCGTGGTGAAGATCCTCGACAATGCCGAAGCGCTGCGTCAGCCGCGGCTGGCAGCCAACGGCGGACATGTGATCAACCTGGAGCGAAGGACTCAGCGATGAACGACGTGTACCGGCGGGTGCTGGCCCTGCGCACTGAACTGTGGCAGCTCACCGACAATGCGCACCTGGACGTCCCCGAAGGGGTCGACCTCGCCGAGGTGATGCGCGAAGTCGACCATCACCTCCACCTCGCCGAGGGGCTGTTGCGCACCCCGACTGGAGCCATCCGGGAACGATGCGCACACCCCGATGCGCGTGCGCACGAAGGAGTGCGCACCCAGGGGTGCGCATGCGCACCCGCTGTCGATGTCGAGTGCGCACTCGACGCGCAGTGCGCGAGCGAGGATGCGCACCCAGTGCATGCGCAGACCGTCTCCAAGGTGTCGAGTGCGCACCCCGGGGATCCGAGTGCGCAGGGTGCGCATCGGGTGCACGGCCGATCGCCGAGTGCAGATCCGGAGTTGTGGGCACTGGCGGCTGAGGTGCATGCCGGCGGGAAGCGGAGTGGCAAGTTCTGTGTCGAGGACGTCGCCCGGGTCCTGAACGGACACCGTCACGAGGGTCTAAGCCCCGATCAGCTCTATCGCGCGAAGATCGGCCCGCACCGCGATGTCTGCAAGAAGTGGATCACCCGTGCCGCCGAGATCGAGCGAAACCGTTCCATGGCATAGCCACCACACCAGTTCACACGCGACAGCCCCGGCGGTCCTTACCCGCCGGGGCTGTCGCGTGTGTGGAATCTACAGGCCGGACGACATCAGCTAAGAGGCAAGGCAGCGCGGCTGGCGCGGCAGTACTCCCACAGGACGTCCGCGCCAGCCGCACCTACGGGTCCCCGCCTCACAGCCCGGGCCTTCCCTGGTGTGGTCGCGGCCGGAGGCCGCCGCCCCGATCTTGTGGTGCGGTACGCTGAGACAGATTCAATCAGAGCGAGCTAGCATTTAGGTGCACTATCGTGCACCCCACCCGGGGACGGGTGGTCGCTGCGCTGGGCCGGAGGAGGGGTTGCGATGGCAGGGGAGTCGCCTAATCGGCGGTCGCAGGTCCGGCGTTCACGCGCGGCGAATGTGGCCGGAGGCCGACCACACCGCCACGTGGTGAAGCTGTCCGATGCCGAAGATGCGGCCCTGAAAGCTCGTGCGGAGGCCGCGAACGTGTCGGTTCCGCGGCTGCTGGTGGAGACCACACTGGGCGAGGCGGGGGCGGAGTCCGGTCGGGCGGCGGCGGTCGGGGCGGTGCTGGAACTGGATGATCAGGTGCGCCGGATCGGCGCGAACCTCAATCAGCTGACTCGGTACGCGCACCAGGAGAAGGACATTCCGGAGCACCTCGAATCGGCGCTGCGCGCGGTGACGCGTGCGTGTTTGTCTCTCGATGCGACGGCCAGATGGGTGATGGGTAAGGCGCCGGCGGTGTCCGGGGTGTCGATCACCGAGGAGGATCTGGCGGTGGATATGCCCGATCTCGATGGTGGTGAGTGGGCGGTCGCGCTCGATCCGGACGCGTGAGCGGGGTGATGTGCCCGTGATGCCGAACGCGGTCAAGGGCTCGAACATCAAGACGCTGATGTGGTACCTGGCGGGCCCGGGCAAGGCGAACGAGCACACGAACCCGACCGTGATCGCCGGGGATTTCGTGACGATGGCGGTGTACGGGGGTGCGATCGATCCGAAGCGGGCGTGGGAGTGCGGCAAGCTCCTGGACTCACCGCGCCAGACTCTGCTCAAGGGTGCGCCGGTGCTGTCGACCTCGTACGGGCAGGCCCGGAAGTTGATGGCACAGGGGATGTCGCGTGCCGAAGCGTTCGAGACCGCGACCAGCGATGAGAACACCTGGCATTGCTCCTTGGCGCTCAAGGCCGAGGAGGGTGAGTTGCCGATGGCGAAGTGGGCGGCGATCGCGACGGACTTCATGCGGGAGATGGGGTTCATCGACCGCGACGACGAGGTGCCGGATGTGCGGTGGGCGACGGTGCACCACGGGCTGAGTAAGAACGGCAACGACCATATCCACATCGCGATGCCGGTGGTCCGGACCGACGGCAGCCTGGCCGATGTGTTCCGGGATCGCCCGCGCGCGCAGGCCGCGGCCCGGGTTCTGGAGCAGCGGCACGGGCTGCAGGTGCTCTACACCCGTGAGCACGGGGACACCGAGCAGGCGACGAAACCGGCCGAGCGGGCCCGCGCGGGACGGGTCGGGGCACCGGAAACCGATCGCGAAGCATTGCGCCGGCGGGTGCGCGGCGCGGCGATGTCAGCCGAATCGGAGGCCGACTGGTTGCGGCTGCTGCACGCCGAGGGCATCAAAGTCATCCCGTACTGGGCCGCCGGCGGCACGAACGAAGTCACTGGGTATTCGGTGGAGCTGCCGCCGCAGAAGAACCTCACCACCGGCGGGTACGAGAAGGCGCTCACCTACAGCGGGCTGCGCCTGGGCAAGGACATGACCTTGCCCGCGGTGCGTTCCTGGGCGACCTGGGATTCCTCGCCGCACGCCCACGAGGAGGCATTGGAGGAGTGGCGGCGCATCACCACGAACTCGGCGGGGCGCCCGCGGGCGGCCGATCCGATGCCGGCACACGAGGCGATCGAGGAACTGCGCGCCTGGAGTGCCGCGATGCGGGCCATCCCGGTCGAGGACCGTGCCGGATGGGCGCAGGCGGCCTCCCGGACCGCGGGGGTGTTCGCGGCGGCGTCGGTGCGCACCGAACGTTCCCCGGGACCGTTGGATCGGTTGTCGCGGCAGCTCGCACGCACAGGTCAGGTGCCCGCGCATCAGCGGGCGCCGCGCCCGTCTCGCCCCGATCAGGGTTTGCGGGCGGTGTCGCGGATGCTGTGGGCGGCAAGCAATCCCGAGACCGCGAATATCGCGTTGATATACGCGCTGACCGAGCTGCTGCTGACCGTGAGCGAATCCCTCGGCACGTCCGGGCGCGCGGATGCTGCGGCGGCGATGGCGTCGACGGCCCGCAAGGCGCTGACCGAGATCCACATGCGCGCCGAGGGCATCGACCCCGCGCGCCCGTACATGCGGGACAAGGGCTCGCCGGCGTGGGTGTCGGCGGTGCGATCGAGCATCGTGGTCGACCGGCTCGACCGCACCGAGCAGGAGGAGCAGATCTTGGCGGATTCGCGTTCATGGCGGATGAAGCGCATGACCGCGAAGCTGCGCGGGGAAGACTATTACGACGAGAAGGGCCAGATCACGGGGGAAACCCCGCAGGAGAAGGACGCTCGCATCGCCGAGATACTCGCCGCGTCCGAGCAGCCCCGGCAGCAGCCGCGCCAGCGCGGCGGTGTGGATCCCACGCGGTTCGGGTTCCCACGCAAGTCGTCGGGTCCGTCGCCGCTGGAGCAGGGGATCGACGATGTCCTCGGCGCGGCCAGCGGGCCTCTCACCCCGCCGCCCGGATCCGGCACCTCGCCCGGAGGGACGAAACCTGTCGAGCCGGAACGGCCCCGCTACCGGCCGCCGGAGCCGCGCAAGGACCGCGACCACGGACATGGGCGCTAGCGGGGCTAGTCCAGCTAGCTAGCATCCGATGCCAGGGCGGTCAGGGCGGCAACTTGCCCTGGTCAGAGTCCGATCCCGTGTCCGGGGTCGACGGTCGGGTGGTAATTCCGGGCCATCGTCACGGCGCGGCTGCGCGCCTGCTCTTGGGCAGCGGCTGCCTGCTCGGCAGCCTGCTCAGCAGCCGCTTCTTGCGGTGGGTGCAGATGCGCACGGGCGCGGTCTTCGAGGTCACGCTGCTCACCGGGCAGGTCGTCGCGGCGCTGCCACTCGGACTCTGCGGCGTCGAGCTGGCGTTGCTCGCGGTCCTGGCGTTGCTGCTGGCGTTGTTGCTGCTGCTCGTCGCGGGCATCGAGGTCGCGGGCCTGATCGAGCGCGGCCTGCCGCACCGGAGCATCCTCGGCACCGGCGAGGGCATCAGCCCACCGATATTCGTGCAGCCCGACCTCGCCCGCGGTAAGTCGGGCCTGTTCGCGGGCGAGGCTGTACTGCGTGGTGAGGGCTTTCTCGGTGTCGCGCAGCTGCACGATCTCCGCATCCAGTTCCGTGCGGGCGGCCCGCTGCCACCACTTCGAATCCTGGACCTGCCGTACACGATCGGTGAGGTCCAGGCGGGCCTGACGCAGCGCTGCCTCGGCCTCGGTGGCGGCTTCGGCAGCGGCGTGCGCGGCGCGGATGGCGTCGGCCTGGGCGTCGAGCTCGCGGTGCTGCGCGGTGAGGGTATCGACGTGGGTACCCCTACTGGCCGGGGCGAAGGTACGCAGGATGGCGTCCTGCTCCCGCCGGGAGGTCATGTGCCGGATGCGGGCGGCCAGGTCGGTATCGGTGAGTTGGTGCCACCGGTTCGCCTGCATTTGCTGCAGCGTGTGCGTGAATGCCTGCTGCGCGGCATCCTCGCGGTGCTCGTCGAGTTCGGATGCCAGCCGCCAGCGCAGCGCGGCAGCGGGCTGCTCGTCCGGGAGCGGACGAGCGCCGGCGGCGGTGCGAGTAGCGCCGATGATGTCGCGGCCGGCGGTGTGGGCGCGGGTCAGTTCGGTGGCCAGGACCGGCCAATACGGGTCCGACAGCAGGCGCGGATCGAGTTCACGGGCCAAGGGTGTCCACCGTCGGGCGTCGGTGTCTTCGGCGCCGACCTGTTTCGCGGTGCGCTGGTCCAGGAGGTGCTGCTCGCGCTGTTCGGCGGCCGGGTACTGGGCGGGGCCGGTGAGGCGTCGGTCGTGATCGCCGACCCGGTGGGCGGCGCGCCAGATCGCCAGCCTCCCGGCCAGCAGCGGATCGGTATCGGCGAACGGTTGTGCCCAGCGGGGCGCGGTCTGCGCCGTCCAGTCGCGGCTGGTCGCGGCGATCTCCCGGCACAGGTCCTGGATCTGCTGCTCCCGGGCGCGCAGGTGTTGCCCGTATTCGGGATCAGCGGCCAGCACCGGGGGGATGGCGGGCAACCACGGCATCGGTCCGGCGGTGCGTGAATGCGCGCCGGTGGGATCGATGCGCCAGTCCAGCACCGCCGCCCGGTCCGCGGCGGTGTCGAGTTCACGCCCGGTCACGGCGGTGGTCAGGACCTCGACCGGGTCACGGCCGTGCAGAGCGAGGGTCGAAAGGTGCTGGCGCAGCACCGGATAGGCGTCCTCGCCGGTGAGTCCGGGCACCAGGTGTTCGGCGGCGGCATCGATGCGGGCCAGCTCGCGGGTGCCGAGACGTTCGTCCGCGATCGCGCCGAGCGCATCGAGGTAGGCATCGACCGCACCGGCCAACCGGGTGCGGGGGTCGGCGGCGGTACGGGCTTGGCCGGTCGCGGAGAGCTGGGAGCCGTCGCGGCCGAGGATGTCGGTGAGCACATCGACCGCGGTCGGCGGGTGGATCGCGGCGTAGGTATAGAGCGCGGAGTCGTGCCCGTCTCCGGCGGTGGCGACGTAGGCGTAGTTGCCTGCTCTGCCTCGGGTGAGCATCACGTACGCCTGGTTGCGGGTTTCGCGGCCGGTCAGCACACCGTGGCAGGTGTCGACGGTGAGGCCTTGGGCGGTGTCGATGGTGCAGGCGTAGCCGAGGGTCACGTGCTCACGCACATACTGCGCCGGGAGGGTGATCCGGCGGCCCGAGCCCAGGTGGGTGGCGGCGATCCGCCCGTCCGGAAGGACTTCGCGCACAGCCCAGCGGTAGCCGTTGCGGACGTGGTCGGTCTGCGAAATCCGCAACCGGTAGTCGTTGCGGCGCGTGCAGATCACATCCCCGGCTGAGGCCGAAAGACCGTCCGAGAGCGGGGTTTCCGGGCCGTCGAGCCCAGCATGCTGCAGGCGGGCGGTGCGTGCGCGGGCGTTGAGGTCGGCGACCAGGTCGCGGGTCGGGGCCAGCAGGATCGAATCCAACCCGGCCTCGGTGTCGGCGGACCAGGCCGTGAACGCGGCCTCGGTGACCGCTCCGAGAGTGCCGACCCGGATACGACCGTGGTCGGTGTAGAAGGCGATAGCGGCCGAATCACCTTCGCGCACTGCGAGGCTGGCGGCGCGCTCAGCGGGGTCGGCGAACCGCATCACCTGCGACAAGGTGACCGCTCCGGCGTGTTCGACGATGTCGCGGATGACACCGCCGGCCGCGACGGCGGACAGCTGTTTGTCATCGCCGATCGCGCGGACACTCGCCCCTCGGTCCAGGAGCCAGTGCACGGCCGCATCGAGTTTCAGGGTGGAGGCTTTCGCGGCCTCGTCCAGGACAACGAGGGTGCGGGCATCGATGGACCGCACCCAGTCCGGGGCATCGGCGAAGGCCAGACGGCCGGTGTCGATGCGGTCCAGGACGTCGACCAGCTTGTCGATGGTCGCGGTCTGGGTCCCGATCTCGGTGCCCAGCACGGCGGCCGCGGCGGCGGTCGGCGCCAGCCCGAGCACGGTGCCGCCCTCGGCGGTCCAGGCGCGGGCCAGCACCTGCATGGCGGTGGTCTTGCCCGTGCCCGCCGGCGCGATCGCGACCTGCAGCCGGGCTCCGGAGGTGGCGAATTCCTCGACGAGGGCGCGCTGGCCCGGATTGAGTTGCTGGCCTTGGTTGTTCGCCCCGTACTCCACCACCGCCAGCTCGATCGCCTGGCGGGTGAGGGTGCGGCCACCGCGCTGGGTGGCAGCGTCGATGAGCCGCTGTTCGGCGGCGATGATCTGCGGGGACGTGTACAACATCGCCCCGGCCGTGGCGTACACGCTGGTGCCGTCGCTGCGCAGCAGGATCCCGACGCCCGGCGCTATTTCGAGATCGGCACGCGGGATCGAACATGGCGGCGCGAGCGCGGCGGTCACCAGCTGCTGCACGATGTCGTGCCACCGGTCCGGGGCGATCTGTCCGCGTACCGCGCGCTCGGCCTCGGCCCGCAGGTGGTGGGCCTGCCAGGTGGCACGGGCTTCGGAAATGGTCGCCACCATCCGTGCCGCGGTCGCATCGATCCACTGCTGATCGATCACCTCACGCGCCGGAAGGTTCTGCGCCAGCGCCGTATTCACCATCGCTGCGGCGGCGTCCTCACCGCCCAGAACCCGGACGGCATCGGCGTGCCAATCATCCCGCTGTTCGGCCCGGGAGCGGGCGGCGTGTTTTCCGGTGCGGGTCGAGAGTGTCGCCTGCTCGGAGAGTTTCATCCGCTCAATCGGGGTCGGTTCGCGGCCGTGCTCGGCCTGGAACTTCGTGGTCAGCCGGGCCAGTTCGACGGCGATCTTCGCTTCGCGTTTGGACCACTCCGCGCACAGTAGCGGCGCGACACCGACGATCTCGCGCACCGGCCGGCGCCCGGAGTCGCGGCCACGATCGGCGAAGACCAGGCCCAGATCGCGCTCCAAATGCTGTTCCAGGCGGGTGTTGTACAGCTCGCTCGCGGCGACGGTGTGCCGGTAGATCATCCGCCCGTCCAGGCAACCCCACTGCCCGTCGAGGCGGCGCACCTTGTTGCTGATAACGACGTGGGTGTGCAGATCCGGATCCCCGGCGCGCGAATCGCGGTGATCGAACGCTGTGGCGATCAGCCCTTCGACTTCGACCTGGCGGATGCTGTGGCGCCCGACCCGGGTGTAGACCGCGTGCGTCTCCAAGTACTGGAGGGCGTCGCGGATCGCGGCGTGATGGGCGGCCTCGATCTTCTCGCTGATCGCGCGCGGTGCCAGGGCCCACAACGTACTGACCGACTTCACCGGGGAGTAGGTGAGGTCGAATCCGGCGACGGCCTTGGTGGAAGGGCGTGAGGAGCGAGCGACCCATCCGGACAGTTCCCGGTCGTTGAGCGGGGGCCGGCCGAGATCGGCGGCGAACATCCGCTGGGCCACCGCGGTGCGGATGTTCGCGCGTTCAGTGTCGGGAACCGGCGCATTCTCCGGGCGGCCGTGGCGGGTGTTCCAAGTCGAGAATTCCTTGGCGCACTCGTGCCGGTAGCTGCCTTCGCGTACGGCGTAGGTGCTGAACGGGCGGCCCAGCTGGGCTTGGCGCAGGGCGTAGCGGATCGCGTCTTTGCCCTTGGAGCCCAAGGCGATCTGCTCGGCGAGATGCGTCTCGATGATCGCGTCCGCATCCGGATGCAGGCCTTCGCCGAAGAGTGCTTTCATCTGCGATTCGGTGACCTGCTCGCCCTCGGACAGGCCCAGTACCAGCAGCCCGGATCCGAGCCAGATGCCGGGGGATTCACCACGTTCGGTGTAGTAGTCGCACAGCGCTTGGCGGCCGCGCTCGTTGGCGTCGTGCGTGGCAACTGAGCGGACGTAGTACTCGTACCCATCGCCCGCTGACAGCTTCGCCAACGACATCACGCCATCCACGCTACGCCCACAAGATCGGCAGTTATGGAATCGTTACCTTAGGAGCAAAAGGTGTGAAATTTTGGATTAGGGATTTCGGAGGTATGAATCGGGGGAGAGATGGAGCGATTGGGTGAGCGAGTGCGGATGTGGGGGAACCGATGTGAGAAATGTGCGTCGAAGTAGTTATGGGAGAGCGGGCGAAAGTTGTTGAGCTGTGGCCACATCCGAAGGATGTCGCCGAGCGGTGGACCGCCGCGCGCCTACACATCGCTCTGCAGCTGACCTACGGGCGAACTTCCGAGCGTCGCCGAGCGCGGATGCTGGCGCGGGCAGCAGAGCGGCCCTGACCCGCCCGCAAACCCTTCGCTCAGCTCGTTGGTGTCGGAGCGCAGACGTATCGTCCGATCCATGACCGATATCGCCCCTTTGGCCGCGTTCGCGCGGGCGAAATTCGGTGATCCCGGTGTTCACGCCATCGTCCGTGCGGGGCGCACTGTGCACGCTGTCGCTCTGGGCCAGTGGGTCGGTACCGAGGAAGTGCCGGAACTGCTCTGCCACACCGGAGTAGCCGGATGGTCCCCGTCGGCATTGCAACCGACCCGCGCAGCTGTCACCTGCGTTCGTTGCCTGCGCAGCCTTCACAGTGACAGCGATGACGCCACCTCGCGGCAGCTGTCGCTGTTCAGCAGAGACTGGCAATCCGAACAGCCGACGCTCTGACCACCAGCAGCGGTCCGCAAGCTAGAGGTGGCGGTCGGCATCCATCCGCTGGTGCAGGATGCGCATGATCTCGACAACGCCGGCGGCGGCGATCCGGTAGTAGACCGTGTGGGATCCGGCAGGCAGCAGGAAGTAGCCGGGCCGGATCTCTTCGCAGGACCGGCCGGTGCACGGGTTGGCGGCGGCACGATCGAAGGCGCGCATCAGCTCACGCACATAGGTCTCGGCCTGGTCGATGTCCCAGCGGTCGAGGGTGTAGTCGTAGATCTGGTCGAGGTCGGCGCGGGCTGCAGGGTTGAGCAGATACCGGCTCACCGGCGCCCGGACTCTGCCCGCTTGCGTGCCAGGAACTCCTCGCCGTCGAACGGCAGACTGGGCCCGGCGTCCTCGGCCTCGATCAGTGCCTCACGCACAGCGCGGAGCTTGGTCTCGCGGTCCTCTAGAAGCCGGAGGGCGGAACGAACTACGTCGGTGGCCGTGCCGTAGCGGCCCGAACCGACCTCGGCCTCGATGAATTCGAGGTAGTGATCGCCGAGGCTGAAGGACGTGTTCTTGGCCATGACCACATAGTACCAATTATTGGTATTCGGGACGGAAGGGTCTGCGCCCCTCATTTTCGTGTGCGAAACCGGACACTGCGCAGGTCAGAGGACCGGCATTCACGGGGATCCGCCGAACGGGCGCGTTTGTTTCGGGGGATCCGGCTTCGACAAGGCCCGCGCGGACGTCCATTGCCGGGTTTCGATGCGGCCCTGTCTGTTCGCGGTCGGTATGACGAAGCCGACAAGGCCCAGCCAGCTCGAATCCGTGCATTGGGCCCACGCATAGAGCAGGCCGGGCACCGTGTGGGTGAGATCCAGCGCGCCGGCCTTGATCCGCAGCGACACAGCGTCTCTCCGGAACGGGCCGTTCGTCGCGAGCGCGACGCTCAGATCGATCAGTACCGGCGCAGGCGGATCGACCACGCGCCGCTGCGCCGCGGTGAATCCGTCACTCCAGTACTCGAACACGCATTCGATCATTACACATACCGGCCGGTTGACCGAGATAGGCTCCCGAGCATGATTAACGTCGGTGATCAGGTGTTTCTCGTGGTAGGCGGCCAGTCCGTGTTCGTGGTGCGCGAGATCGACGGCGACCACGCGATCGTCGAATCAGCCGAGGCCGACTCCCCGGGCCGCTACCCGTTCCCGGCGCGCGCGGCCGATCTCGTCCCGGCCGATCCGGTCGACGAGTTGTAGATACGGCCCACACCGGTTGTGCGAGTAGGTGGCTGGCCCCAGTCGGTCAGTCGACGCCGTAGATGGTGTAGCGAAGGCTGTTGTGCTGGCGATGCTCGACGAGCTGCCAGAAGCCGGGTGAGTAGATACGCGTGCCGTGGGTGCTGCTCTCCACTTTCAGGACCCCGGACCCGTAGATGGTGAATTTGTCGTTGTCGCCGAATTCGAGTCCGGCAGGACTCGAATCCTCGGCTGTGTGCACAGTGAACGCCATGTGCCCGATTATGAAGTCGCACACCGACATACGTAGTCGGTCGGCGATACCCGATCGTGGTCGAGGGCGGGGGTGTCGGAGACCGCAGCAGAACGGTGCGGCTAACGGTCCCTGCGCCGATCGCGCGGCGGGTGCGGGTCCAGGTGGGTGGGGTGTTCGAGGGTGTAGATCCGGCGCTCCAGCACAGCGAATGCCTCATCGCTGAGCTTGTCCAGCACCTCGCGGCGGGCGCCGGCCACGGCGGATCGGGCGTCGTCGAGGGCGGCGAGTTCCTCACGCAGGGCATTGCGCTGCTCGGCCAGCGCGGCCAGGTCGATTCTCTTCACACGGTCGGTGAAATCACCGAATTCCTCTTCCAGACTTGGCATTCCGCATCCCTGCTGATCCGTCGGTGAAGGCGTCCGAGGTTCGGAGTCAGTTCATGCCTGCGCGAGCATCACGCAGGTGGCAGATCCGGGCGTCCTGGTCCTCGGTGTCGTTGCCGTTGACGATGCGCTTGCGTGTCTCGAACACGACGGCCATCAGATCGCGATCGAGTACCCGGCGCTCGCGGCCGTGGTGCTCGTTCTTGTAGAAGTCCTCCAGGCCCGGCGCCACCGTCACGACGTCCCACCAGTCCACCAGCCGCATATCACCACTTCTCCACTGCTGCTGCCGATCTGCTCGGCGGCAGGGTTTCACGGTAACGCGCCGGCGGCCGATCAAGGACCTGAAATCGGTCTGGTCTGTCCGGCTCGGTTTGTCACCCATGGGCGACAAACTGAGCCGGAGAATTCCCAGCGCCTCAGGTGCACCCGGGGTGCCGCTCAGGAATCGGGCGGCACCCCGTGGTCCTGTCTCTACTCTCCGGTGCGGCCGCGTCCAGCAGCGAACAGGCCGGCGATGGTGGTGTTTGCTTCACCGCTCGGGTATCAGCGGCGGGGGCGAGGTGGGCCCGCCGCTCGTGGCGCTGACGACGATCTCAGGTGCGGGTGCTCCAGGTGCGGGTGAGTCCTGGATGCTGTCCAGGACCGGAACGATGGTGTCGTAGACGGCTTTCGACAGGGACTGGTTCTGTGCGGTGCCACCGCCGTGGGCGTTGTAGTCCAAGTTCTGCAGGTAAGCGACCATCTGCGAACCGGTCAGCTCGATGGTCGCCATCCCTGTGTCCGGATCCTCGGTCTTGCTCTTGGGCCTGTGAACCGAGACGCCCGGATAGAGGAACGCTTCCTCGCTGGTGTTCGCCCAGAGGTCATTCATCATGCGGAGGCGAAAGACCGGCACGGTAGCGGCCCGGCGTTCACGATCGGACTGCTGCTGCGGAGAAGCCGGAGCGCAGCCCATCAGCAATACCGTCGTGCCGACCGTGACCCCCAGAGCGAACAACCGGACAATCGGTCCATAACGCCTGAACATCTCGAATCCCCTTCACTCGCAGCGCTTTCCGGCCAGTGCATCCGGGAAAGGGTACGCAAGCCGTCCAGTAGAGCGGAGCAGCGGCTCTGCCCGAACAGACAGCCATCCAGGTCCGTGCCCTGGATCGGGTTGTTCCGACCGGCACCGGATTCGGTACTCAGGCCGACAGGCAGGCAGCCTCGACGGTGTCGAACAAAGCCAGCACCTGCGCGAGTCCGGTGACCTCGATAATCCGGCGCACCGGGGCCGAAGCGACTACCCGCACGCTCATGCCGGGTGCGTATTCGGTCTCCTGCAGCAGGGCACTCAACCCCGCTGAACCGCAGAACGGCACCGCGGTCATGTCGGCGACCAGGATTGGTGGTGCGGTGGCGACTACATCGGCCAGCACCGCCCGCAATTGTGGTGCGGTGACGATATCGACCTCACCAGCTACCGTCACCACGGTCACTTCTCCGGCGTGCCGGATCGAGAGCGCCAGTGCTCCATTCATCGTCTGCCCTCCTCGGCCCGGCACGGTGAAACAGGCATACGTCTGATTTAGCACAGGCGTGTTCGTGCTGACCACCGACCTGAGGCGCATTGCTGCGACATTGCGTGCCGATGTGCGCGATAGCACCCAGAACGCACCGGCGCTCTCACTAGGGTGGCCGCGGGCGCCACAAGTACGGGGTGCGGGACTGCCCGCTACGCGGGTGGATCCTCGTGCCCGCCTAGATGCTGGGCCTTGCTTTGTTGATCTCGGTGACCCTGCTCAATCCGGCGCACCAGTCGCGAGTCGGCGGAGAGATGTAGCCGAGCAGGCTGAACACATCGCTGATGCGAGCGGGCACGTTCACGGCCAACAGTGGCTCCATGTGCGCGACCCGATTACGCAGGCCGTGCAGGCGTTCGATGCGGTCGTGCACGAGTACCTCCGGCGCGACGGACCCGGTTGTCGGAGCGTGCGGGAACGCGGCGTGCAGCGCGCCGCCCCACAGCCGCTGCAGACCGACCTTCCCCGGGGCTGTCGGCGGCAGGAGTTTGCGCCACACTCCGAACGAGAGCTGCGCGAGCAGATCGTCATGGCAGATCGGTGCGCCGTGACGAAGGTGTCCCGGCCTGCGGCCGGAATGCGCGGCCTTGGCGTAGTTCCGGGCCTGGGTAAGCGGACCGGCCACGATGCCCGCGACAGGCGCGGCCGGCAGATCGGTCCACTCCGGCGGGTATGCCCTCCCGGTGAGGTGATCGCGACCGCGGGTCGGGTTCCAGATCCGCAACTCGGTGTCGATGGCGTTGCGCACCACGACCTCGGTCACAGCGAGAACCTCCTGGAACGCGGCCGATAGCTGCAGGTTCCAGTGATACAGCGCCAACGCCGCCTCGGGGTCGTTTCCGGCCTCGATGAGGTAGGAGGCCAGTCGGGGGTTGCTCAAGCAGCGGGTGACCTCGGGAACGACAGCGCGTACGGGCATTGGCTTGTCTTAGCGGACCCGGCACCGACATATCAAGCGAACTAGCCCTTCGCACCCTGATCGACGGCGATTTCGGGGCGGCGGGCCCAGTCCGGTCCACTAATACCCCCGTGATGGGGGTAAGCTGATCTGTGAATGCGGGAGACAAGAGCTGCCGCGACATACATGGGAACGCCCCGGAGCCGAAGTGCTCCGGGGCTTCTCTTTTCCCCTTACCGCGATATGGCTCGGCGTGCCTACTGCATCAGGCCGCAGGAACCATCGGTCTCCCCTCTCATCGCGTGGCCCTTGCGGGTGCGATCGAGCGGTACTCGCGGAGTCTGCCCTTGATGGTCGCGTGCAGATCGCCGAGCTGGACGGGAACGGCGTTGCCGTAGCCGAGTTGGGTGGCGATCTCGACTTCGGTCAGGGGCGGGCCGAGCGGGACGTCCCAGTAGCCGCGGTCGTCGGCTTCCCAGCGGCCTTGCGGATCGACCGCGCGTACCCGCTTCACTTCTCCGTCGACGACGTAGGCGATTGCCTTGAGGTGCTGGCGGCGGGCCTCGGAGATCGGGAACCACTTGCGGTCGGCTTCGAGCTGCACCTTCTCCGAGGCATAGGTTTCCCCGTAGCGGCGGTTGCCGTCGGAGTCCACCTTGGTCTTGCTGTTGCGGTACACCAGCAGCACACAATCGGTGTACGGGTCGGCGAGCTTGCGGTACAGGGTGGAGCGGCCCACCCCGAACATGGCCGCGATCTGGTCCACGGTGTGGGTGTCCTCGTCGTACATGCGCTGCGCGGCATCGAGCTGCGCCTGGGTGAGCGCCGGCGGCCTGCCGCCCACGCGCCCGCGGGCCTTGGCGGCAGCGAGCCCGTCGAGGGTGCCCTCGACGATCATCTCCCGGTCGTACTCGGCCAGCGCAGCCAGGAAGTGGAACACCAGGCGCCCACCCGGGGTCTTGGTGTCGATGCCTTGTTCCAGGACGTTGATGTCGATGTCGTTGTCGCCGAACCACCGCACCAGATCCAGCAGGTCGAGGTGGCTGCGGCCCAGGCGCCGCAACCGGGTGACGACCACTTCGTCTCCGGCGGTGAGCTTCTCGCGCAGCGCGTCCAGCTGCGGGCGGGAGGCGAGCTTGCCGGAGATCTTCTCGATGAACATGTTCTGCGGTTCGATCCCCGCTGCAGTGAGTGCGTCGATCTGGTGGTCGGTGCTCTGATCGCGGGTAGAGACTCGCCCATAGCCGTAGCGGGTCACAGCAGTGCCTCCTTGGTGTCGGGATCGTGCGGACCGCCGGCGTCGCGGACAGCGCGGGCAGCGGTGGCCTTGGCGTAGACCGGGTGCTCGCGGAAGGTTCCGTCCTCGACCTGGTCCTTCCATGCGCGGAAGTAAGCCAGGCATTTGGTTCGAACCTGCGGGTTGACCATGAGATACCCCTGGAGGTCCTTCTGGCTTGCGTACCCGGTGCGGTTCAGGTGGTAGGCCAACCGCAGCAGCGTCGACCATCGCGTCCGCAGGATCATTCCAGCGATGGCTTGGGCGTGGACGAACTCCACATCCTGTCGCCCGCATCGTTCCCGTAGTGCGTTCGCAGGGTGGATATCTCCGGCCGCCAGCCAGCTCAGCCCGGTTTGTACCTGGTCGGTGTAGGTGACTCCGCGGCTTCGGGTCAGCCACATGTACTGGCTCTGGAACCCCGCGGTGAGCACGGTCAGATACTCCGCGAACACCTCGTCCGCACTCGCCGCACCCGGGAATTCGACCTGTGCGTGGTCGTTCCCGCCTCGGGGATCGGTCAGATGGCCGTCGCTGAGTACCGTCACCGAATCCACGTGCGCGCCCACCGAATCGGCGACCACGGCGTGGCCCGCCTCGTGCACGGCGGTCAGCAGTCGGACATGGCGAGGGTGAACACCGAGCAGTGCCAAGGTCTTCGCGCGAACGTCCTCGGGTGCCCCCTCGTCGCGCGGTCGACTCTCGGCCATCACAGCGGAAGCTCGCGGGCGCGGCTGGCCAGCCATGCCGCAGGGTTGTCGGCGCGCTCGGCGAGGAAATCCATTGCACTGTCGTCGATCTCGGCAACAAGGCTCGTCCAGGCTCGTTCGATGTCCTCGGTGGCGCCGATTTCGGCCAGGCGGAAGCACAGGGCCCCGAAAGCGTCATCCCGCAAGACCGCGTGGGCGACATCGGCGTTGTCGCCGTTCCAGGTGCGTTCGATGAGTCCGGTGATGAGTTGGTGAAGCTGTGCACGCCGCATGATGAGTCCCCTTACCAAGTAAGACCGTTTTTGAACTATTGATTACAAGAACAACTTTAGAGACTCATCCTACCTGCGGAGCTCGAATCTCGCGGATGGTTCCCGAAAACGATCGTTTTAGAGACAAATGCTCGCGAATCTCAGCGTCACCCGCGCTCGGCGAGTCATCCTGCGCTGTACCCTCTGCCACGTCTATGCTGTAGATATATACAGCGCTAATTCTGAAAGGCGGTAGCACACCGATGAGAACAGTGCAGCCGATAGCGAACGGACTCTCCACCGACCACCCTGTGCCCGGTCTGGGCTTCGTGGTCGACACCCACCTGCACCTCGATGACCCCCGCAAGATCGAGGAGACCGGCCGTCACCGCGGGGAGGGAACGTGGGGCCGGTGGGACGGGCACCTGCGCAACGCGGACGGCGAACCCGACGAGTGGCGGGCTTTCACCACCGACCCGCTCAACAACGACCTGGCATGGTGCGTGCGGTTCCACCCCGAGCACGGGCGCACGGTGCTGCTGGTGCGTGACGAGGACGCCTCATCCCTGCACATGGACTGGGACGAGGAGGTGCTGCTGTTCCGCTCGGGCGGCTACTGGTGGGACGGCACTGCCTGGTACCGGCCGCTGCAGGTCATCGACTGGGCCAGTGAGGGATTCGTCCACCGCAAGGCTCGCGCGGCCACCACCGTGACCGCCGCTAACGTGCTCGACGACGACACCCTGGACCCTGGCCGTGCCACCGTGCACATCATCGACAGCCTGTCTCAGCGCCCCGAGCCCCTGGCCCCGTTCACGGTCGAGAACTGGGGTGATCACCTGGCCCAGTGGGCGCTTCAGCGTCCCGCCGGCGCACGCTCGCTGGCCGAGTGCGTGGTGAGCGTAGCCGCGCCGGAGCTGGCCGCTGATCAGCTCATCGGCACCAACGAACTCGCCGCGCTGGCGGGCATCGAACCTTCGACCCTGCGCGCCTACACCGCCCGCGGGGAAGCCGAGCTGCCCGACCCGCAGGCGGTGATCAGCGGGCGCAACGCCTGGTCCAAGCCTGTAGCTGCGGACTGGGTCGAACAACGCTCACGCTCCACCGAATCGGTCGCGGACACCATGGTCAGCGACAACACCGACAACCCTCTGGCCTCCCGGCTCTCGCGCGGGGAAGCCGATGTCCTGGAGCGGTTCACCGGCTCGTTCTTCGCGCGCTTGTGGAGCGCCGAGCGCCGCAAATGGTGGGTCCTGCGGCGCCGGAACGAAGCCTCGGTGCGGTCGGTAGCCGATGAGCTGGCCTGGACCGTGGCCTCCAATCTCGACCACATCATCCCCACCGAAGCGCTGGCCACCACCATCCGCTACGCGATCATCGAACAATTCTCCGGCGACCTCGAACGGGACAAGCAGCTCGGACGCGGCCCGCACGAGGCCCACTTCGGCCTGGTCCCGAAGATCGCGGTCATGCTCGACTGGCTCATCCGCCACCACCCCAGCACGGCCGGGCACACCATCAACGACATCATCCGCATGAGCGAGGAACGCGGCTGGGGCGTGCCCCGCGACCGCATCCTGTTCTCCCTCCAACTCGCCATGTCCCTGGACGGGAAACTGCCCAAGGGCGGATACGACGCCTTCTGGGACAAGATCGTTCCCCCGCACGGCGACATCGACTGACACCTCACACACAGCGGGGCGGTTGGTAGATCCACCACTGACACAGCTAGATCCACCACTGACACAGCGACCCGCCGGCGAGAAGGTCTGACAGGGGGTCCGTGATCACCACCCGGAATCACGGACCGAACCCGTGTCATGCCTGTCGGCCTCGCCGCTTCGTCGCCGCAAGCACTGAACGGGCGTCCCTGCGACGATTCTGGTCGCGGTGGAACACGGCGACCAGCCCGGCGCACAGACGGGTAGGCCCGTCCGCATGCAGCCACCACATGAACCCGCCGAGTGCGGACGCGCCGACGCCGGCGCTGGCGGCGGTGGTGATCAAGGCAGTCATACGCCCACCCGCTCGGTAGTGAGCCCAGCGGCGCCGGTTCGGAGTTCTCCTGTGCCGGAGAAGTTCTCGGTCATGAGTGATCGTTCCCATCGGGTTGATATTTGCGTTGATGGGAACGTTAGGCGGGGCGATTTGGAGTGTTCCAACCTCGAACTAGCCCAGGTCAGGGCTGGTTTCCGAAATAAGTGGGCGGGTGCTGCACGCATACCCGAGCGATATCGGCCAGAATTGTCAGCCGAGGTGCTTAGCCTCATAAGAGCCCGGAGCCTCTTTCTAGCGAAACGAGAACTGGGAGTCCCACGGCCCCTGCCCATGGCGCCAACCCGGCAGGGGCCGTTTCGCGTCTCCGGTCCCGGAAATCTCCGGTGCCGGAAGACAAGCCGCCAGGTCGGCGGCCACATAAGCGGGAATGTTAGTTCGAACCCGCGACACCAACGACGTTCAACACGGCGCGTAGAGAAGTGTGGACGTGTTGTGGAAATCGAACCTCAAACTAGCTCTCAGGAAGCCTGAATGGGCAGGTAAAAGTGGGTAAATTGCGGCAAAAGCGGGTAAAAGTCGGTACTTCCGTCGTGTGCAACACCCACATGAAGGTGTGGTAGATCGACTCCTGTTCCGCCGCTTGCTGATTCGGGGCGCGAGGTCGGGATTAGCGCGGGCCTGCTCGAAGAGGTGGCGCACCTGGTCCCCAGCGAGCGCGGCCAACTCCTCTACGTCTGACGAGGCGTTTCTCGAACGCACGGACGGGAAGCAGGCTGGTCGGTGTTGTCGGATGCGATCACTTTGTCCACATCGTGAGAGTCAGCCGGTACTCCGTTAGCGGAAGATTGCGGGCCGTACGGCACACTCTGTACGGCCCGGAATGCCCTCTGAGCTGGGAAGTGTCGCAGGGGAAGCCGTCCAGATGGCATTCGTATGGCACTCGGTTGTCATCAGCTTGTGACCGTGTTACCTCTCCTTTCCCATGGGGGGAAGGAGGTATGGTGCGTTGCGACGCGCACACGACAACACGATTAATCGTGTGGCTCGGGCCACACTCAAGGTGTCCCGATGAAAGTAGCGCCGAGTTCTCGGCGTTACCGTATGAGCGTCCTACAAGAGAAAAGCGCTCGGACCGTTGGGATTCCCGCCGATCCGAGCGCCACTCGGTCACTCGCGCGAAGGGCCTGCAAAACCATTCAACGCGCGCAGTGCCACAGCAGACAGCCTGGCCACTGCGGCCAGGCTGTCGCTGTTGAACAGGATGAGAACTCCTGCCACGAGATCGAGTCCCGAAGCGACAACCGGACACCAGTGGGTGACCGCCGCCCTTGCCCGTTCACGGCCCGAAGGCCGTTCCGGAGCATTGGGATTCGACTGCTCAGACGGATCGAAATCCATCTGGGCCCTCCCTTTCCTACGGTGGCCGCCACCGATTGCGGCGGCCTGGCCCGAGGCCTCCTGCGAGAGAGGCTGTGTAGGTCCGGGACTCGGCGAAAATCGAACGCACGCGCGAGTCGGAATCCAGGCGACAGTCTAGACCCGGATCACCTGCGGCCCGGTCACCCGACACCGCATCCCATCCATCTGCCACTTCGTCTCCGATTCGCGCGGACGAAGACCCGCCGAATCGAGATCCCTTGTCGGCAGCGCCGATACACGGGCGCCGACAGGGCAGTGGTAATTGGATCAGACCCGCCCCCTGCAATACGAGTCGACACACCAAGTTAAATTCCGGCAAACCGTGCGGCCTCGTGTTATTGCTGTTCGCTCACCGTGAACAACCCGGCACTGTCGAGAAGTGCACGCGTGGCAGCGATTCCGCGTCGGGCGAAGGCTGAAGTCTCTCACCTGCACCACAGCCGGGGACGGTGCCGCCGAAGGTCGGCGGGAGACCGTGAAAGTGGCCCCATCAGGTCGGATGCGTTTGTGAGTAAGAAGTCGAACTCATGAGAATTATTGGGCGTGTTGGGCTTTCGGGAGTGTCGCGAAATGTCCCGTACTAACCGAATTGCCCGATATCGGCGATGTTGTCGATGCCTACTCGTCTCCGGGGTATCCGAGTACCTCCAGCTACGGCACGTACTCCCACGAATAGCCCCAGCCCTGCCACCACACGACGATCCAGTCCCCCGAGCTATCGGGGGATCGCGTAGCACGATGACCAGACTGGCCACGCCTGTCACCTCACGCTGTCATGCTGAGATTCCGCCGTATCGCTGGGGAGGCTGGTGATGGTGCGATACCTCTGCTGGAACCCGGAGTGCGTGTACCCCTCGCACACGATCCCAACGTGCCCGAACCTGCCGCCGGCGCCGCTGCCGTACGTGCCGGTGGACAGATCCGGGACATACCGGCATCTGCGGAAGCTGCACGAGGCCGGTGTCATCTCCGACCCGCGCCCGCGCAGCACCTTCCGGGTGATGTCGCCGTTCTTGCTGGTGCTGCTGCTGCCGTTGGCGCTGTTCGTGTTCTTCGTGCTGGTGCTGCTGCTCGGCCACTGAACCTCGCTGGTGCGGCGGATTCGCCTGCGGCAGAACGTAAAAGACCCCGCCGGAATGGACCGGCGGGGTCTTTCTCTATCGGATCTATCGGCCGGTACTCGGCCTGTCGACGTTGTCGATCATCTGCCGACCTCGCTGTGGTGCAGGCGCGAGACCCGGGCCGCCGGGCCGGTCGGGGTGGTCTGTCCGGCTGAGGGATCAGGCCGTTTGGCGCAGGCGCGTTCAGGCAGGTGAGCTTGGCCTGCTTCGACGGCGGCGTGCTGCGCTTGCGCGTCGGCCGCGCGGGCGGCGGTAGCGGCTCCTGATCGGATCCTGTTGGTCCACAGCTTGTCTCGTTCCTCCCGGCTCCGACCGTGCTGGCCTGCCTTGCGTGCGGAGGTGTCGATGATGGCGCGTACCCGCATCCGGGCCGGGACCTCGATCTCGGCGGCGGCCAGAGCCTGCCCGAGTTTGCCCATGCCCTCGCTATGGCGCTCGCGCAGCCGGGTCAGCTCCTTGCTGTCGTGCCCACCCTGGGCCACGCATCCGAGGCCACGGCCGACTTTGTCGAGCTCATCGCTCACCGCCGACCGGGGATTGAGCGCCCGGCCTTTGTCCCGCTCCAGCACTTCGGTTGCTTCGCTGACGGCCTGGTCACCAATCTGTTCGGCGGCGCTGCCGTGGCGGGCCCAGTCGGCTTCCTGTTTGCTGCGCTCGTCGATCAGCAGCACCTGCGGCAGTGTGCGGTCATCGATGCGGCCGGTGTCGATATCGGCGAGTACCGCCAGCACCT
>NZ_CP109554.1:0-61215 GCF_045040085.1 Nocardia sp. NBC_01388 | reverse complement strand
GCGCGGCCGACCGGATGCCGATAGCACCGGTACAAGCCAGGCTGGCAACTCCGCAATCGGGCAGTCACGAGCCACGGTGTAGGTACCTGCGGCGACTACCGAGCCAGCGGCCAAAAGGTAGCCGCCGCTCCGTCTTCCGGGGCCTCGAGTGTCGATTCCGGGCCCGAGGCCGGCGGTCCCGCCGGAGGTGCTGAGCACCACGGCATCGGCCGGAACACCGAAGTAGAGATGCAATCCGGCGCGGGGGGTGGCCGTGGTCAGGGTCGCGGGCCACGGTTGCCCATACCGGGAACACAGGGCCTCGAAACTGGCGATTCCGTCCGCGCCGTCGCCGTGGCGGTCCAGATCCAAGCCAACTACCGCGCTGGCGCGGCACCCGACCCCCAGATTGCGGCCAGCTGCCAGCCATCGCCGTACCTGCTCGGGGTCGGTAGTCGTGCGCTGCTGCCAACCTGACTCCGGGCGCTTCTCGCCCGGTGGCAGGTCGAACAGGGCCAGGCCGCGAGCGAGGACCGCCAGCGCGGCCGCTGTGCGGTCAGCAATTGCACTGGTAGTCGTCACGCGCGCCGCACTCCTCGCACTCGAACGGCTCTTCGTCCTCGGTGTCGGCGTATTCCCAGTGCCGCCAGCCTGAACACCGGCCGTTGTAGCAACCGCATCCGGGGCATTCCGGGCACACCATCCCGACGGTCCAACCGCACTTGCCGCACAACAGTTGGTTGCGGGGGTCGTCGTAGACGGCCTGAGCTTCTTCCCAGGTCAGATCGTCGGCGTCCATCAGCTCGTGAATGGCCTGGGCGTCTTCGCGGGCTTGCTGATAAGACTGCCCTGTTTCCTTTGCGCGGCGACGCGCGGTACGGGTCAGGGCGCGGGAATCACGTGGCATATCGGCCTCACTCCTGCTGGTGAGGTCCGCCACGCCGAACCTCACCAGACACGTAAACCGATGCCGGGCAAAAGGATTGGGAGAGCCGCGCGGAGTCTGGGACATCTTCGATTCGGTGATGTGGTGCGCTCCGCGTGGGTGGGCGCTTCTCCGAACGGGCTGACGGGCTCAACAGCCGCGCCCACCATAACCCAGCCCACCGACAACCGGCGGCAGCGCCGATTTGGGCCACTACGCAAACTGATCGGGCCCGGATTTCGCAGGCCCGGTCCGCGACTCTTCGGGGGCCGCTGGTCGCCTCATCGGCGTATGATCGGCTCCGGCCAGCGGTTCCCTCCCCTTCGGAGGCGCTGGCCGCCAAACTAGCTGTGCCGCCGGGAGTTCGGTCTCCGGCGGCACAGTGCTTTTGCCACTAAGCGGTTGCCAGACTCGCTGACGGCCAGAGGTCTGCAAGGTCGTCAAACTCTCCGTCCATGGCCCCGAGCGAGAAGGCTTCCCACTCGGGCTGGGTGTAGTCGAGCGTGAGGCCATCAGCAGCTGTCAGGGTGGCGGAGCCATCCGCGTGGATGGTGATGCGCGGCTCTGTGGCCTCCGCCGAGCGGCCAGCGGCAACACTCAGAAACGTTTGCCACTGCGCGATGCTCACGGACATGATCGGCTGAAGCGCGGCGTCGTTGTCGGGGTCGCGCAGGTACTTGCTATCGCGGATCAGGATTGCAGTCCCGTCAGCTGTGACCTCGAGACAGTTCCCATCTCCTCCGCTGCGAGTAGCCTTCCGCCATGCGGCGACCTCGACGCAGTTGCCGTTTCCGCCGCTGCGGCGGGCTTTCCGCCATGTGACGGTGGCGTAGGTGGTCATCGTGCGAATCCTTCCAGTGCTGATGTGATGAGGTTCTTCGAGTCCGCGGCGCTGACCGCCTTCTTGTGGAGATCGCGCCACACCCTTTCGTAGGCGGCGAACTCGGTGGGCTTGTTCAGGTACATCGCGCCGGTGAGCGTATCGACGTACGCGAGCGAAGGTTCGATAGGTTCGCCGCTGGGATCGGTAGGGAAATCCAGCAGCATGAAGGAGTTTCCGGCGGTCATCCCTCCATGCGCACCGGCCGCATACGGCAGGATGCGGATAGACACATTCGGCCGTTTCCCCACATCCAGCAGGTACTCAAGCTGTCTGGTCATGAGGCCCGGCTCACCGACAGGTCGCCTGATCACTGCTTCGTTCAGCACCACATCGAACCGGGGCGGGTTTGGCCTAGCGAACAAGCCTTGTCGCTCCATACGGACTTGAACTCGCTGCCGCACCTGCTCAGGGGTTACCCCGTCGCTGGGCGTGGTTATCACCGTTTCCATGTACTCCTGCGTTTGCAGGAGACCCGGAATCAATTCGGACTCATACTCCCGAATTCGGGTGGCCGAGTCCTCTAGGACGACGTAAAGCCCGAACCATTCGGGTAACTCGGTGTAGTCGTGCCACCAGCTCTTCTTCTTCCCGTTCCGGGTCTCGGCGGCAAGGGCAAGCAGGATCGTGGCGTCCTCGTTGCCTGCCCCGTACACCTCAAGCATGGCTTTCATGTCGATGTCGCGGAACCGCACGTTGTCGGCACCATCCTCCATACGGATGATGGTGGACCGACCTTTTTCGAGCCGCTGAGCTGCCTGTTCTTGGGTCAACCCAGCCTTGTCGCGCAGCTGGGCGAGCCGCCTGCCAACATGCCTGCGGATGAGCGCCGTTCCGACTGTATCCAGGGACACGCCTGCTCCTTACCCGTCTCAATGTGTCAGCCAAATTAAACATCTGGCGAGTGCCCGACGCAAGACTGTGCGCGGCGATCCGGGCCGACCGGACACTAGATTAGCGTGACCAGGATTTTCTGACACAGTTTCACCGAATCCATTGCCATGGTACCCAGGCGCGTAGGACACTGGCCGTGTGGCAGGGGTCACCCGCACCCCGCAGACAGGCAGGTGAGGCGATGGCTATTCAGATCGGGCCGGGCAGATCTTCGCTTGTGAGGCTGCCGGGCCGCCTGTATCGGGGGTGGTAGCGATGGCCGTTGAGGTGATCTCTCGAAAGCTGATGCTCAGCGATACGACGACACATCAGGCCCGCTACGTCGGTGACGAGAAGTGGGAGCTTTCGTGCCTGCCAGGTCGCCAAGTCACGTGCGAGCAAGCGGCAGCAACGATTCGGGCCGCCGAAGAGGTTGCGGCCCTTCTTGTCTGGCTGAAGTCGCGAGCGCTGGAATTGGGATTGACCGAACGTGAACTTGTCGGGTTCGTGACGACGAGAGAGTGTGACTGGCCCCGGCCGCCAGCTCCCGCCACCACGAACGCGCGGGATCGGTTCGGGCGGCGGTGGTTGGCCGGCGGGGGTGCGGTGTGAACGTCAAGCCGCTGGTGTACGGGTATCTGCGGACCGACCTGGTCAAGCACGCGAATCAGCTTGCGGAATGGGACCGCCAGATTCGCGAGTTCGCCACGGCTGAAGGCTTCGAGGTCGGGACCGTATTTCAAGAACCCCCGGATCTGATGTGGTCCGCGCTCGCCGCGCTGATGATCGAACTGAAGCGCTCCGAGTGTCATGACGTTGTCGTTCCAGCGATATCGCACATGCTTCGCCCTGGTTCGGCCACCCCGAACGCACTTGTGGAGCTTCTACGAACTGAGGCTCACGCCTTCGTGTGGGTCGCCGATCCGGCTGACCGGGACGGCGCGGCCGCCGAATCCGCGGCGACGGCCGCGCGGCGGGGGCGCTGATGATCGGGGACGAAGGGGCTACGGACCGACCCGCCGCCGCGCTCGACACCGCTGAAGTCATGTTGGTGGCTACCGACACCGCGAGCACCGGCGGCGAGACTCTGGCGGCCTCGGCGTTGACGTTTTGGCGGCTGCCGATAGAGCCGGTAGCGGCGAGAATGCGCGCACTAGTCGCGGGCGCAGCCTCGGCGACTTCGCCGCTACGTCGGCTGTGTGTGCGCCTGGTGCTCCTAGACGGCGCGGTGCTCCTCGAGGTCATTTTCTTGGACTCCGACCCGCACGACTACGAGAACGAACTGATGCCCGCCGACGCGGGTTGGTCCTGGCGTCGCGACGGTGACGGCCGGTGGCATTTGTGCGATCACATCGCACTACGCCCGCCACGTACAAACGAACGAATTTCGCAGTGAGAGCGAGGAATAGCTGATGAGCCCTGGAACGGCACCGGCAACACGAATCAGCGAGATCAACGGGGATAGGGCTGAGTGGTCGATCATCGACTCTGCGGTGTTCGTACAGGCGGTGCGCCGGGCCGATGGTACTCAGACCGTGTTCGATCCGACATTGCCACTGGGAGAGGCATTTTCGCGAATGCCTCGGCCACTGTGGGAAGAAGTCAAATTCAGATCCGACCTGGTACGCGCCAACGCCGCCCAGGACGTGAACGGGGTGCAACCATGATCCCCCGCAGAGACCCCGGCACACAGCTACCCCTGCTGATCAATCCGCACGACTCGGCAGCAGAGATCGACGCACCGGAGATGCAAGCGCTTCTCGAAACCCTGCTTGAAGGGCTCAAGCAGTGGGATGGGACCGACAGACCTGCCACGCCAGACGGTGACGACGCCGAACAGGACATTCGGGCGCTGATGACGGATTCGATAGCGGCGTTCGCGGAACTGGGCATCCGCGTCGCGTACCGGTCACAGACCGACTGACCTCCACGAATCACCAGCAGGGAGTTCCTATGGCAGAGAACCCGATGGCGGCGCGAAGCGAGTTCGTGGCGGCGCGCGCGGCCCGACTGGGCTACCGGCTCGTCCAGGGCGACGTTTCGGCCGACCAATGGGCGCTGTTCGACGCCGAAGACGGCGAGCCGGTTCGCACGGCGCTGCCCCTGGCCGATGTCGAACGGTGGCTGAATCAGTGAATGCCCGCGGCGGCCGCACGCAACCCGGCGAGAGGTTATGAGAGAGCGAAAGATGTTCTACTACAGTCGATCAGGTGATATGGCGGCCGCGTGGGAGCTGGTCGGCCAGTCGATCGGGATCATGCATATTCGCCGGGAAGGCGATATCACCCCGGCGTATCGGATATACGGGAACGGATCGAGAACCAGCCTGCCGCACAGGCCGCGCGGGACGGTGTACTTCGATGAATGGTCCCGCCCCGATTTCGTCGCGGTCTGCGGCCAGTTCCCTGCCTGGGGCAAGCTGTTCGACGCCGTACGGCTCGACTACTGGAAGTACTTACGCGAACTGGGAATAGCGCCATCCGATGATGCGCCGCACGTGAAGAGCGATGCGGCGGCCTCAGCGCACGGGGAGGAAGTGCCGAAAGGCATTGCGCCACAAGATCAGCGGGGAGCTGAGATGATGGCATGACGTGCCTCACTACGACGGGGTCTGAAATGCGGGCTGCTTCGGCGGGGGGCAACGCAGAGGCAAGCGCGCCGCCGAGCGCGGCTAGTAGGGCCACGCATGGCACGTCGGTGTGGTGCTGCTATATCGACCTCACCAGGTGGGATGCACGGTTGATCAGTTCCGTTCATCAGCAGCTTGCGGCCGTGACCGATATCCAGAACACCGGCGGCGGGCTGCTGCTGCACACCTGTCAGCGCGTAGAGGTGTACCGCGCGGCGCGGCCACCGGTGAAGGAATTGGGCCTGGTTCCGGCGGTGTCGGCGCGGACCGTGGTCGGGGAGGCAGCGGCGCGGCGGCTGACCGAGATTGCGGCGGGCGTGCGGTCGGAGCTGCTGGGCGAACGGTTCGTTCTGGGGCAGGTAGAGGCGGCGGGCCGCCGTCTGCCTGCTACTCATCCGCTGAAAGCGCTTGTCGCGGAATCGGTGAGCATCGCGCGGTGGCTGCGCGTAGAGCATGGGTTCGCGGCCGCCGTGGACTATCCGGGGCTCGCATTCTCTCTGCTGACCACGGACCCGCCGACCCGCCGCACACCGGCGCTGCTGGTAGTAGGCGGCGGTGCCTTGGCGCGGGCGGTAGCCGCCGATGCCCTGGCGGCGGGATATCGCGACACGGTGATGGTGACCCGTTCGCCGAAGCGGCTTCGCAAACGGCTCACTCCCGAGATTCGGGCTCGCGTGAGCGTGTGCACTCCGGAGCACGCGGGCAAGCAGCTGGCAGGTTCGCCGTGGGATGCGGTGGTAGCGACTACCAACCTTGTCGAGCCGTACCGGCTCCAGGTGGCCGCGCTGCTCGATGACCGGGGATGCGAATCCGCGGTGGATCTGTCGGGCCTGCCGGTGCATGAGCACACCAGCGACCGCTACGAGCACATGTACGGGCAGCGGTTCGCGCGGGCTATTGCGCGGCAGAACGAGGTGATTTCCGATCGCGCCGAGCAGGTTCGGCAGGCGATTGCCGATCTCTACAGGGAGTTGTGATGACGGCTGATGCTGAGATTGATGTGCTGGTAATCGGTTGTGGGCCTGCGGGAATGGTGGCGTCCGACCGACTAGCGGCAGGCGGTGCGCGGGTTCTTGTGGCCGATGCCGGCCGCCCGCACACGGTGCGGGTGTGCCCGGTGGACCTGATGCGGTCCTGCCATGGCTGCAAGGGCATCTGCAACGTGATCTCCGGCTTCGGCGGGTGCATTCACTACGGCGACGGGGTGAAGCTCAGCCGGTTTCCGAGCGGTCGCAGACTGGCCGAGCGGCTGGGCCCTGCCCGCGCGGCCCGATTGGAACTTGAGGCGTTGCGGGCGTTGTGCGATTCTCCTTTGCCCCGGTTCCGTGGGGTTCAGTCCGGACGGTCACCGTTTCCGGTGAAGAACTACCCGGTTGCGTCCCTGACCAGCGCCGACGTGGCGGCCATCCTGGACCGGATGCATTCACGCCTGACCGCCTGGCCCGAGGTGGAATTGCGGATGGGCACCGAAGTGCTTTCGTTGGTCCGGGAGTCTTCGGGCGTGTGGGCGGCGAGATTGCGTGATCGTCGGCGCGGTGAGGTGACCGTGCGTGCTGCAACCGTGGTGGCAGCAGTCGGGCGGCGCGGCCGTAGCTGGTGGCATCGCCAGATCCGCAGTCTAGGACTGGAATTCACCCGTCCGGCTCCCTCGGTCGGGGTGCGCTTCGAGGCCCCGGCGCACCTGTTGTCCGGCGGATCTGCTGTTCACGACGATTTCAAAACGACCCTGGTCAAGGGCGGGGTGAAGATCAAAACGTTCTGCTTCTGCGCCGGGGCCGGTGGCGGGCGGATCAAATTCACCGACTACGGCCCCGACGGCTACACCCTGCTCGATGGGCATGTCATCGCCGAACCGGCCGCCGACGGCGCTACGGCGAATTTCGCGCTGCTGGCCCAGCTGCGCGACCGCGACGGCCGCCCCTGGAGCAGCGAACGTATCGACGCCGAGCTGATCGGCCCGTATCGGAGATTGCGGACGGACCGGCCGGGAAAGCCGGTGCTGCAATGGCTTCCGGACTTCCGGGCGAAGCGGCTGGACTGCGCCAGCGTGGGGGAGTTCATCACCCGTTCCGGTGTCACGCCCTCGGTGCGCGACTATCAGGCGGCCAACCTCGCCGCCATCCTGCCGCCGGACGTTCACGCGGGCCTGCTGGCCGCCTTCGATGAGCTGATCGGGTTCTTCGCCGGGCACCGGGAAGGAATCGACCCGCAGGTAGCGGTGATCGGGCTCGAGCTGGAGAACACCTGGGACGAGTTGATCGTCTCGCCAAGCCTTGAGACCTCGGCGGCGGGGCTGTATGCCGTCGGCGATTGCGGCGGCCTGGCCCAAGGCATCGTGCAAGCCAGCGTCGGCGGCCTCGCCGCAGCCGAAGCGATTCTAGGTACCTCTGTGATCCCCTGGACGACGGAAGGACTCGCCGGATGAACAACCCATCACGGCTCGCCGCGCGCACTGTCGAGTTGGCCCGAGAACTGTTCGGCGACAACCTGATTGCCGCCTACGTTGGCGGTTCGTATGCGCGCGGAACGAACAAGGAAACCAGCGATGTCGATACCGTGGTGATCCTGCGGGAGGCCGATAGCGCGAGTGAGGCGCTGTTCGCCGAGCAGTTCCGGCGGCTGCATCGTGTCGCGGGGCTCAAGTACGAGCATTGCGGCGAGGTGTTCGATTTGCCCACGCTGGAGGGCCTGTTGAGCTACACCGAACGCTGCCTAGAGACGGTGCCGGCTATCCAGCAGTCGGCTTGCTACCTCGCCGATTGCCCCCTGAGCATCTTCCGCAAGGGCGATGTCGTGTGGAAGATGCTCGAGGAACCCAAGATTTGCGTCTATGACCCGGATTCGATCCTGAATCCGCTGACCGAGCGGGCGGAACGCTATTTCGCTCGCTGGCCGATGCCGCGCATCCAGATCCACAAGGGACACCTGCGGCTGCCAGACGGGAGCCGACAAGAGGAATTGGCAGCCTCATTTGCCGAGTTGGAGGACACGGCGCGGTGGGCGCATACGCCGGTGGGTATCGGGTTGGGGCGCTGGTTCGGGTCGGATCTGGTGTGGCGGGCGAAAGCGCTCGTCGGACAACCGCCCGTGACCGAACCGACCGCCGACCCGACGGCGTGCCCGTTGCCGGACGCTGACGGCGACCTGGCGGCGGTCCTCGCCTCGCAGTGTCTCGCTACCCCGGTGGCCGACACGGTGAGGAGTCCGCGGTGACTGCAATCGTGCCGTTGGGGCTGCCGAGCGTCCGGCGCCCCATCTACGCCCAACCGCGCGAGCGGTTCGTGTTCCTGTATCCCACGACCGCGTGCCAATTGCGCTGTCGGCATTGCTACGTCGGCAATGATCGACTCAACGACGCGAACACTATGAGCGTGGATCGCGCGATCGAGATCATGGACTATTTCAAGGTCACCGGCGGCCACGACAAGCTGTATCTGCTCGGTGGTGAACCGACACTGCATCCACAGTTGGGCGATATCGTGCGGGCTGCGCGTGAGCGCGGCTACCAGGTGACTATCTCCAGTAACGGTGACTTCGATGATGCCGTGTTCGACACGGTGCCGCCCGAGTCGCTGAACTCGTTCAACTTCAGTCTTGAATCGGCGAATCCTGTGGTGCACCGCAAGATTCGCGGCAACCCGCACAACTGGGGCAAGGTCGTCTCTCACATCGAGGCCGCGGTGAGCCGTGGCTATCAGGTGCGGGTCATGTGCACGATCTCGCGGGCCAACCGGGACGGTGCGCTGGACCTGATTCCCTTCCTCGCCGAGCGGGGCGCGCACACGCTCAGCTTCCACAACCTCGGCAAGACGGGCAACGGCGGGCGGATGCTGGAACCGCTGACACCGCCGGAATGGATGGCCTTTTGCGCCGAGCTGGAGGCGTTCCCGCCGGAACGTCGGTTGGCCGTGTACTACCCGCCGACGTTCGTTCCCGCCGACCAGCAAGCGCAGTGGTTCGAACGCGGGTATCCCGGCTGCCCGGCCCGCACCCTGGATCGCCCGCACGTGTATCCGGATGGCACCGTGTACGCGTGCCCTGTATTCATGGACGGCGGAAGGCATTTCGCCCGATTCGATGACACCGGCAACATGGTGTTGAACACCGATCCGGGCAACGAACTCAATGCCTACATGCACGCGGACCCGATTTGCACCGGCTGCGACCACATCGGCACCTGTGGCGGCGGATGCCCGGCGTACTCGCAGATCCCGGCCTATGACGGCTGGTATTCCTGCGACCGCGAAACCACCCCCTTGTGCATCTTGTGGACGGTCTCGGCCTGGGGGCCGCGCCCGGCCGATTCCCTGCACGCCCTGCGCTGATTGGACACCGATCGTGACCAACACTCTTTCTCACTCCGCACCGTTCGCCGCTGCCGCTACCGCGATGCGGGAACCGTTCGTATTCCTCTACATCACCGAAAAATGCCCGTTGCGGTGCGTGCACTGCTACATGGGTGAGCGCCTGGACCGCGAGCGGCGCATGACACCGGCCCAGGTTGACGAGATCCTTGCCGTCCTGCGGATCACCGGCGGCCAATACAAGGTGTATCTGTTGGGCGGGGAGCCGACCACGCATCCGCAGTTCGGCGAAATCCTCGACGTGTGCAAGCGCCAGGGCTACAAGGTGGTCCTGACCACGAACGGGCTGATCCCGGCCCGGACCTGGCCGAGCCTGGATGAGCGGATTGACTCATTTTCGTTCAGCATGGACGGGGCCCGTCCCGAAACCCATGAGGCGATACGCGGGCCGAACACCTGGCGGCCGCTGCTGGCCAGCGTGGGCCGCGCTGTGGCGGCCGGGTTCCAGACACGGGCCATTTTCACCATTACCCGTGACAACGCTGCCGACGTGTTCGCCGCTATCGACCTCGCTGAACAGCTCGGCCTAGAGATGCTGTCGTTCCACTACTTCACCCCAACCGGCCTGGGCCGGTCCCGGCCGGATCTCCAGCTGACGCCGCCGGAATGGATGCAGCTGTGCGAGCAGATCCGCGGCGCGGCCGTAGGCCGGCGGGTGCGGGTGTTCTATCCGCCCGCGTTCGTGGATGTCGGAAAGCTGCCTGACCTGCGGACGGCCGGGTACGGCGGGTGCACGGCCCGCAACCTGGAACGTCTCGCGATCTTCCCCGACGGCCGGGTCTATATCTGTTCGGCGTTCTTCGATACGGACTTGCATTACGGAGTGGTGCGCGATGGACAGATCGTGCCGCGCACCAGCGCACCGAACGGAGTGACCGAACTGACCTTGGTCAACCAGGTCAGCTCGAACTGTCGTAGCTGTGCGCACGGGTCGCTGTGCGGCGGTGGGTGCGCCGCCTATGACCACCTCGAGCGGACGCTACGCAGCTCCGAATGTGATCGCCAGACGGCACCGGTGTGCCCGCTGTGGTCGATGCCCGCCGAACCGGAGAGCACCGAACACCGCCTGATCGACCTGCGGTAAACCTGGCGGTCAGGCGAGTTTCGCGCGGGCCGCCTCGATCCGGGTCAACGTCCGATCCTTGCCCAGCACTTCCAGCGACTCGAACAGCGGAAGTCCAATGGTGCGGCCGGTGACCGCGACCCGGACGGGGGCTTGCGCCTTGCCCATCTTCAGCCCCTGCGCCGTGGCCGCTGTTTCGATTGCGGCCCGGATCGCCTCGGCGTTCCAGCTCGCTGCCGCCAGCTCCTTGGCGGCGGCCTCAAGCATGTCGTCTGCGCCCGGCTTCATGCCCTTCGACCAGGCTGCTTCGTCGGTGACCGGCTCGTCCAGGAACAGGAAATCAACGTAGCCGGTGATCTCGCCGAGCACCGCTATGCGTGACTGTGCCAGCGGCGCAACCGTCGCGAACACCGCCGGATCGTATGCGTCTTCGGTCCAGGGTGCGCGCGGCGCGTGCAACCACGGCTGGCAGGCGTCTATGAATGCCGGAACGTCAAGTGCCCGAATGTATTCGCCGTTGAACGCCTTCAGCTTGGCCACGTCGAAAAACGCGCTGGCCTTGGTCACGTCCGAGATGTCGAACTGGGCTTCCAGCTCCGGGTAAGGCCGGATCTCGGGTCCGCTGTCGCGCGGGCCCCATCCCAGCAACATCAGGTAGTTGACCACAGCATCGGGAAGGTAGCCCTCCTCGATGTAGTCCTCAAGGGCTACCTTGTCGCGGCGCTTGGACAGTTTTTGCCGCTTCTCGTTCACGATTACCGGCAGGTGCGCCCATACCGGCGGGGTGTGCCCTAGGGCTTCCCACATCAGTTGTTGCTTGGGGGTGTTCGACAGATGTTCCTCACCTCGGATTACCTCGGTGATCGTCTCGTCCACGTCGTCAACGACGTTCGCGAGCAGGAACAGCGGTGTGCCGTCGCCGCGCGCGATCACGAAATCCTCGATGGCGCGGTTCGGGAACGCGGTCTCTCCCCGAATACGGTCGGACACAACGGTTTCCCCGTCGTCGGGGGTGCGGAACCGCAGCGCTCGCCCCTGGGCGTAGTCCAGGCCGCGTTCGCGGCAGTGCCCGTCATAGCCAGCATCGGGCTTGCCGGTGCGCTCGGTGACCTGCTCGCGGGTGCAGTCGCAGTAGTAGGCGCGGCCTGATGTGTACAGCTGGGCGGCGGCCGCGCGGTGGGCGTCGGCGTTCGCTGACTGGAAGTAGGGGCCTTCGAACGCCGGATCTGCTTCCGATATCCCGATCGTCGCCAACGCGCTGATGATGCCGGTGACCCATTCGGGTTTGTTGCGGGCCTGGTCGGTGTCCTCGATCCGTAGGACGAAGCGGCCGCCGGTGCGGCGGGCAACGGCCCAATTGAACAGCGCGCTACGCGCGCCACCAACATGGAACATCCCGGTCGGGGATGGAGCGAAGCGAACTCTCGTGGTCACCGTACGACCGTACCCGCTCCTCACCAGCGCAATAGCGCGGTGGGTGTGTGTCCCTCGGCGCGTCAGATCACGCCCTGACAGGGCCGTTGAGGGCCTCCGGCGCCCATGGTGACGGACAGCGGCGGGGCGTTGTCGAACCAGTCGGGGCGGGCCTCCTCCAGCTGGGCCGCCAGCTGCAACAGCGCCCCATCGCTCTGAGGCGGTCCGTAGAGCAGAGCACCCACCGGGATGCCGTCCAGAAGGCCCGCAGGGACACTGATCGAGGGAAGGCCGGACTCATTGCCGAGCACGGTGTATCTCATGCCGTGCAAGAGATTCGAGAACCAGTCAGCGAACGGTGTTTCCGCCATCAACGAGTACGGGCCGTTCGCGTCGGGCACCGGATCGGGGAAGACCGGACACAACAGGATGTCGTAGCGGTCGAAAAACCGCGCCAGCGACGCCATCAACCTGGGGTTGCCTGCTAGCGCCGCCGCTAGATCGGGGATGGTCAGATGCTCGCCGGCATCGAGCAGATTCGCATTCTGCGGTGTCAGCAGGCCGCGCACCCGGCTAAGCGGCCAGCCTCGTTGAGTAGCCAGCGACCGCCAAAACCAGCCCGTAGCAAGCCAATTCGTCTCCACACTCGCCCAGAACGGCCCCCACTCGCAGATCAGATCATCGGCAACCGTCTCGGCGTGATGGTTGCCCACCTCCGTCAGCACCGTGGCGACCTCGGCAACCCGCTGTGCCACCGGCGCACAACAGCCGCCGGGGCGGCCCCAGTTCCCGGCCGATACGGCAATCCGGAGCGGCTTGGGCGCGTGCCGGATCTGCTCCGAATATGCGCTCTCCGGCGGCCGGGCCGCGATGAAGTGCGACAGGGGGAATCCGCTGATCATGATGTCCAGGGCGGCGGCTTGATCCCGCACGGTCCGGGTGAGCACACCCTCTTGGATTCGATGGTTCGTGAGCTCGTTCGTTCCGCTCGGGGGCGGCAAGAGTCCCCTGCTGGGCTTATGCCCCACCAGGCCCGTAAACGACGCGGGAACGCGGGTAGAACCGGCCGCATCGCCAGCACGCGCGATAGGCACTGCGGCCGCCGCGACCATGGCGGCGCTACCGCCCGAGGAACCCCCCGGCGTCTTCGCCGGATTCCACGGATTACGGGTCACGACCAGGGAGCCTCGATAGTCCGCGGTGGTGTCGAAGGTCTTGCCGTTCTCCGGCAGCGTCGTACGGCCGAGCAGGTTGATTCCGGCCTGTCGCAGATTCGTGGTCACCGGGCAGTCGGCGGCGGCTCGCTGCCCTGTAGACAGCCGCGAACCCCATTCGCGCAATCGGCCCCGCATCCCGGACCCGGAATCCTTCATGAGCATCGGGACGCCATAAAGCGCACCGCCGGTCGTCGGTATCTCACGCGAAGGGTCCTCCACCGCGTCGTAGAAAACCTCGAGCACCGCTTGCAGGGCCGGGTTCAGCATCTCGATTGCGGCCGCCGCTTGTGCGGCAACCTCAACCGAGGTCGTTCGCCCGCTTCGGATGTGATCCGCCAATGCGATGGCGTCCAGCCGCCGCCACTCTGACCACGTGAAAGGCAGGGCCATGTAGCTTTCCTTCCTGCTGCCGACAATTTCCGCACCGGCCTATGTCGGACCATCGGCTTATGGTGTGGGGATATCTATCGTGCGCGGGGAAGGGAAGGGGCGGCATGACATCGGTGACCATGGCTCTGGTTCCGCTCTCGATGCTGGGTTCGGTGAGTGGAATCCTGTTGCTGCGCAACGGTCGAGCGGTCGTCGGCCGCCTGCTCTTACTGTCGCTATTGGTGCCGTTCGCCTTCCTCCTCGCCGATACGGCGACCTCCGGCCAGTGGTTCGCCGCCGGGTTCGCGGTCTTCGGCCTGGTGCTCGCTGCGTTCGCCTGGGTCGGCATTCCGAAGGTCGTTTCTCCTAGCTGATCGCGGGTCCGGGCAGCAGTGCCCCCGGACTCGCTCCGGCAATACCTTCGGTGCAACACAAGGCATCTACGTGGGGAAATAGGAATCCGGCCAGCCTGCGAGTGTCATCGAACATGTCCCGCTGCGCCAACTCTTCGAGGCGGTACCAGCCGAACTCGTGTTCCGGCTCCACCACCTGTTTCGGTGAATCCGCAACGGCCATGTACTGATGGTCAAGGTGCCGGTGCGGCTCTGCGAGATGACTATCACGCGGAACATCGGCAACGGTCGTCCACCATGGTTCCTGCACGACTTCCAGCGGATAGCCCTCGGGCAGTGGAACACTCGCCCGACGCAATAGCCGCACCTTCAGGCCGGACTCTTCGAGCACTTCGCGCAGCGCGGCCGCTGGCGGTGTCTCGTCGTGCTCGACGTGCCCGCCGCAAATCATGGATTTTCGCAAGCGGGGATGTTCCACCAGTCCCAGTTTCCAACCGTCCTCGAACTTGCAGAACACGAAGGTGGAAGCGGTCGCGTGCACGGTTCTCGTCATCCGGGGCTCACCTCAGTACAGGTCGGGGTCGGTCTCCGACATCGTGCCGCCGGTGGCGGGCGCAGGCTCATCATTCGCCGAACTTCCGGCCGATTCGGTGCCACCATCTACGTGTGACTGACCACGGACACAAAGGATTCGAGATCGCGCCCGGCAAGCTGGCCGGCGCGGATACCGTTCTGATCGGCCAACTCGTTGGCGCGGCCTTCGATGAGTGCCCCTCATGTCAAGAAGCGCTGCTGACACTCGTAGCCCAGGACGCGCCCACCACGGCGCAGCTCGTAGAGCTGGCGTGCGTCGCGGTGAACGACACCTTGGGCGGTATCCCGGTGGATCTGGTGGACACTGCCGACACCGATAGCCCGGTGCCCTTGGCGTTCCGTGAGTTGGCATTGTCGTTCATGGACGGAGACCCGGCACCACTGCACGCGCATTCCGCTGTTCTGCCAGCGACCGAACGCCATGCCGCCGCGCGGACGGCTACCGCGCTGTTTGTCGGCGAGATGCGCGCAGCCGGGGGCGGCTTCAATAGTGTTCGGCGGCAACAGGTCTAGTCGTCGCCGATCAGTCCGGCGGCTCCGAACATGCTGAACAGATTCACATCGGCGGCCAGCTGGTCATTCGCCTGCCGCCAGCGCACCGCTTCGATGGTCTCGCGACCGTGCTCGGCGAACAGCTGATCCAGTACTGCGTTCGCGGTTTGCTGGTCGCCGCCGTGGTGGGCGGCCTGGGCCTTGCGCAACTGGTCCAAAATGGCGCGCTCGTCGGCGGGCTCAATATCGCTCACGCTCTCGATCCTGCCGGATCTCGGCCGTGACCGGGTAATATATCGCCATGCGCCCCCATATGGCCCCTAGTGACCATATGGGGGAATACTCACAATCCGATGCCCTTGGTTGCGTTGTCGGCCCACCTGTCCACGATGCGCAGGTACTTGTACAGCTCGGCGCTGGTCGGGTTCCAACCGCCTTGGTCGGCAATGGTTTTCACGTCGTGGCCTGCCTTGCGGGCCTCGGTCGCCAGACCAGCGCGCAAGCTGTGGCCGGTGCGGTACGGAACTCCGGCGGCCTCGGCGGCGCGGGTCACCACCTCACCACATGCCCGCGGTGACATCCGCGCATCGCTGAGGTTGCCGTGTCGGTCGATAGGCCGAAACAGCGGCCCCGACAACGGAAGGCCGGCGGTAGCCTCGGCGGCCTCGATCCATGTCCGCACCGCCCGGACCGGGCAGGTTCCGGGGTTGGTACCTCGGTCTACGGCGGCGTCACGTGCTCCGGTCTTGCCGTATCGGACGGTGACGGCCAGGCCCTCGGCGTGCTCGACCACATCGGTTACGTCCAGGACGGCGAGATTGCTCCGGCGCGCGGCAATGGCGAAGCCCAGCAACACGATTGCGCGGTCTCGGTGCCCGGCCAGATTCGGCACGAACGCCGCGCAGATCCGCCGCAGGTCCGGCACGGTCGCGGCTGGGGCCTGCCCTCGGCCGCGCGGGGTGTTGGCCTTGGCCAGCTCTAGCCGGTAGTTCGTGAGGGTCTGCCGGGCGGCGCTGATGGTCTGCTTGGGTACCTCGATGCCGTGGTGCTGGCGCAACGTCATGATGACGCCGTAGAGCCGCCGCTCTGCCGTGTCCGGGGCCAGCTCATTGCGCTCGTGCCAGGCCATGAACGCGACGAATACGCCCATGGTCGTGACGGTCGGCGGGACCGGCGTCCCGTGCGGATCTTCCTTGGCCAGACTCAAATTCAGATCCTCGAGGAATCGCAGCCACGCGCGCCAGTCGGCCCGGTAAGCCTCCTCGGTGTTCCGGATCGGGCGGGCGTACTCGGCGGCGGCCGTGTCCAGCAAGGCCAGCCGATCGGCCAACGTCGGATCTGCCAGCGTGCGCGCCTCGGCCAGAACGATATCGGTCACGGCCGGATCATAAGCACGGGCACCGACGAAAACCCGGTGCCGCGAACCGGAATCCAGCCTTCGGCCCGATGCTGGCGGACTCGGCTTTCCCCTCCTGGGTCGGCGATTGTGACCGGCGTACGCCTACGCGCAACCCCTTCGCGCCGCTGCGCGGCGGCCCTGCGGGCGGGTGGCGCTCCGGCGCCCTGCGCCGGTCGCAACCTCGTTCGCCAGGACGGGCAAGAAACGGTCAGAACAGCACGGACAGGGCCGAAAACCGTTGCGGGCGTATCTATTCCTGCTCGGCGGTTCGGTGGCGCTGAATGACTTCCTGTAGCTCGGCCTCGGCCTCCTCGAGCAAGGCGGCCGCCTTGGCGATCTTCTGCAACGCGACGGTGCGGGCGACGGCAGCCCCCTCGATCGGGCTCGCTGGCGGCTCCCACTCGCCATTTAGCCAGTTCAGCGCTTCGTCCATCCCACCTATGCGGGCATCGTGGAGGCTGGCGGCCGCGTTCATGAACGAGCTGTCTTGGGAAAATCGGAACATCATCGCCGCGTTGCCTGCGCCAGCACGCGCGCCACCTCCGGCAGGCCCGCCGCGTGCAGCTGCTCGGCAAGTTCGGCGTCGGTGAGTGTGTCATTGGTCAGCGCCGCCTCGATCTCGGTCAGCTTCGCCGCGTTGATCATGCCTGCTCCATTCATTCGTGCCTGAAACATATTGCGGCCGTGGACTATTGCCACGGGTCGATAGTGGTTACTCCGGCGGCCTCGAACGGCGACACATCGCGCGTGGCGACGCTGAAGCCTGCGGCGGCCGCCGTGGCGGCAATCATGCCGTCAGCGGTGGCAATGGCCAGTCCGGCGGCGCGAGCGGCGGCGCGCAGTCGCGCGTATTCGACGGTCTCGGCCACGCCGTAGGGCAGGATGCGGCCGGTGAACGCGGGCAAGGTGCGGTCTTCGAGCCACGCGGCGTAGTCGTCGCGGCGGCGGCCTTCGGGCATGGCCGCGATGCCGTAGCGCAGTTCGCCCACGGTTACGGCGCTCAGGTAGAGGGTTTCGGCGCTCTGGGAGTCGAACCACGCCGCTACCCGCAGGTCGGGGCTCTTGGCGAACGGTTCGCTGATGACGTTGGTGTCCAGGATGATCACCGGCCGAACTCCAGCGGCTCGGACGGGGTGCGGTCGCGGCCGAAGTAGGTTTCGAGCTCGTCGTCTGTGAGGCGGTCCTCTTCGTTGATGCCCGCGAACAACAGGGTGCCGAGTTTGATCCGCTCGGGCGGTTGCACGGCGTCGGTGAGGATGGCGCGGATCTCGGCCTCGGTGCTGCGGCCGTGGTTCGCCGCGCGGACGCGGATCGCGCGGTGTACTTCGTCGCTCAAATTTCGGACTGTCACGTTTTTCACGGAGTATCATCTCCTTTCAACCGACATCACTGATGTCAGTGGCGGACATTTCGCCACCAATGATACCAAAATATATTTTCCGATATCACTTCTTGTTCTGACCCCCTACAAGGATGCTTATAGGCGGTCAGCCATATGGGCAATAGGGGCCATATCGGCGCTATACAGGATGTGATCGGATCTCGTCCGGGCGCGGCCTGTCGGTCGCTTGTGTCACTCTCGAGAGGACGCGCACCCCTCGGCCGGAGGAGAGATCGAACATGGCCGCGACCCAAACCGATGAACAGCCGACGGTGAAACTCGTTGTGCACTGCCGCCGGTGTCACGGCTGGCTGCTGGCGGCCGCCTCGGTGTCGGCGGGCATCGGCCCCCGGTGCGCTATCCAGGAACGCGCGGAACAGCGGGCGGCCGCCGCGCGGCCGCTGACGCTGTTCGATATCGCGGCCTGACCGCCCCTCGGCGCGGCGCTCGCTGATCGCGGGCCTTGGTTGGCAGGATCGGCACCCATGAACGAACCTTTCCGCCCGATCTCGCCGGGCTTCCTCTGCATCGACCATGACAATGCGCCCGCCGGTCATCTCGTGTATTCACTGGCCGAACCGGTCGCGCAGTCCGGAACACCGCGCGGCCGGAACGTCGGCCTGATCGACAAGATTCGGCGGGCCGTCTATCGGGCTGACCGGGCCTGATCACCACAACGCAAGTTGCGGTTCTTCCGGGTCGGCCAGCTGCTCGAGGGTGAGCCGGTACAGGGCGGGCAGATCCCGCGTGTCCACTGGGTAGGTCCGCCACCACGTAACCGCCTGGGCGCGAATTGATTCGGGCAGCGAATCGCACCACTTCGCTAGCCGCGTGTAGCTGATCGAAACCTCTTGCAGCAGACGGCCTTGATTCCAGCGCTTGGGCTCCCCGTTCGGGTACCGCTCGACCAATGTCCACTGATGCCACTGGCCGATAATCCGGTTCTTCTTGCAGCGGTAGGAGAATCCCCCGCCGCCGCCGGAGGCGTGGCCGCGCTTTATGGATTCGATGCCGTATTCGGTGCTGGCGATGCACGGGGCAATATGGGCGTAGACCTTGCGCATCAATGCGCGCTCGGGCCCGGTGAGCATGACGGTATCGGCGGGGCGTTCCTCGGCCTGTGGGGGCTCTATCGCGCTCGGGGCGATAGCCTCGCCGGTCTGCACGATGGTTCCGGCGGTGAAATCCTCGGCTTCAATGACTGCACGATTGGCGAAGTAGCGCGCGGTGCACGGGCCGTTCCACCGGCACACCACGATGTAGTTGCGTAGCCCTTCGCAGCTGCTGCCGTGTTTGATCCAGCGTTCACGCTCGACGGAATTCGAGGGCCAGAAATCGCGAGTTCCTTTGCGGCCGCACGTAAAGCACTTGAAGGCCCAGAAATACGGGTCGCTCCAACTGTTCTTGCCCTCGCCGGTCTTCAAGCGCGCCATCATCGGGCCTCGGCGTAGATGATGCGCGCGAGGCGCTGCCGATGCTCGCCGATGCCACGCGAGCCGAGTAGCGGGGCCTCGGCGTGCGGCCACACTTCGCGAACGAGTCGGGTGTATTCGGCTCCGGCGAGAACGATCACGGGCCGGTGCAGCAGTCCGGCGGCGTCGGCCTGCTCGTGTAGCTGCTCGGCGGTGATGGCGTCGTAGTCCGATAGTCGGGTGTCGTAGGGCTCGACTTCGGTTGTGAGACTGAGCAAGCCGTGACGGGCCGACATAATGCGGATGTCGGCGGCGTCGTCGGCCAGCTGCCACGCGGCGCGGAGGCACATTTGCGCATATGAACCGGTGTAGAGCACGGCGGCCGCGCACGGCTCGGCGGCCTTCTTGGCTCCGCATGATGCGATTACCAGCGGTGATGTGGTCATGACGGGGTGACCCTTTCGGGGAAGGTTGGGAAGTCGGTGGCCCTAGTGCGGGCGGAATCCGCGGCGGCCTCGTCGTAGAGGCGGCGGTAGGTCCGGGTCGTTCGCGCCGCTGGGGCGGGACCACAGCGGCGCGGACGCGCCCCAGCGCGGCCGCGCCACCGCCACCGGGAAAACCGTGTGGCCGGCGGGGGCCTTACAGTGGACAGGCAAGATCCCGGATGGCGTTCCGACCGTCCGGGCTCTTGCGCTTTCCGGGCCTCTCGCTGGGCCCTGGACAGGTTCCGAGCCGTCCAGGGCGTTTGCGAATGGGTCTAGGTGAGCGCGGCGGCCGTGGCCTGGGTTACCTCGTTGACCACGAATCCGACCGGCGGAAGCGTGTCGCCTGCGTCTTCGTATTCGGTGCTCTGATGCTGGGCTTTTCCGTCCCAGATCAGCTCACGTAGGCGGGCGTCTCGGTCCTCGGCGTCGTCGTCCCAATCGTCGGGCACGGGAACAATGAATGTGTCCCACTGGCGAACGTCTCCGCCGGTCTCGACCTGGAGAAACTTCATGTCGGGCAATCCCTTCTGAGTCCGGCCCGTGGTGGGCCGGGGGTTGGTGCCCTGGACAGGTTCCGAGCTGTCCAGGGCGTTGCGGGGTGGCGAGCGGTGTTAGTCCTCGTCGCCGATGTCGGCGAGACGGGGCAGGGAGTTGGCGGGGCGGGTGATGAGCGATTCCGCCAGCTCGTAAACCGGGTACGGGGTCGCGGCCGGGAACAGCGGCACTTTGCCCTTGAACTCGTCGGTGTCCAGCGACCAAATCGGCTCCTTGGCACCGAATCCGCGTGTGACGTAGGTGCTCTGGAGGCTCACGCCGTGCTCGCGCAGGGCGCACGCTGCGGCGTCGGTGAGCAATACGTGTTCGGCGCTGTTGTCGCCGGGGCCATCGGCCTCGATGTCCACCACCAGGGCGACGGCGCGGGTTCCGGTGGTGCCGTAGGCCAGGGCCTTGGCGTGGAACGGGTCGAAATAGTCGATTTCCTCGGCTACCCAGATTCGCTCGATCTCGCCGAATCCGTCGCGACTGTCCTTCACCAGCAGCAGCACTAGGGCCTGATCGGGAACGGCCAGAGTCGTGGCCTCGCGCCACATGCTCGGCAGCGCGGCAACCAGGGCGGGAACGGTTTCGATGTGGTTCGTGTACATGGTGTGGATGTCCTTTCGGCGGTGAGGATTTGCGCGCTCGGCGCGGGTGATCCGCTGGGCCCTGGACAGGTTCCGAGCTGTCCAGGGCGTTGCGGGGGATTCCGGTCAGTACGGCCGGTGGATGGGGCGCGGGTGGGGCTGCCGGTGGGTCGGGCCTAGCCCTAAGTCGTCGGCGCGCGGGTGCCATTTGAGCAGGTGAGCGGAGCAAAACAGGTTGCCCGCTATGGTCAGCTCGCCACAGGTGAAGCACGCGCGGTTTGTGTTGTGCATGGTGGTTGTCCGTTCTCTCGGAAGGGTCTTCGGTGTGCCGTTCCGCTGGGCCCTGGACAGGTTCCGAGCTGTCCAGGGCGTTGCGGGGTAGCGGTTGGTCAGTCGCGGATGTTGATCGGGTCGAAATACGTTCCGGCGGGGTCGGAACCGATCGCCCAACGCTTCCCGTCCCAATCGGGGTACAGCTCCCGCCAAATGTTGGCGGCCTGGTCCTCGCGCTCCATCCATCCGGCGTAGCCCTTGCGGGCCTTGGTGTCGTACTCGTCGCGGGTGAGCGTCCGTGTGGTCATTTCGGTTGTCCTCCTGGACTCTTCGGGGGGATGGTCGGGCATCGCAACGGCGCTAGTCGTTGTAGGTGCCCCCGCACCGTGAGCAGGGCTCGGTGTGAACCAGCCATGATCCGGGGGTCTTCTTCACGCGGCGCTTACGCGCCGAATCGAGGTAGAAAACGAATTGCTCGGATTCGCCTAGCAACACTCCTTGTGTGAGGCAGGGCCCGGCGGGTGAGGACTTCTTGACGTACCGCTGCGGGCGGCCTGCCCCGATGAATAGGGCGGTAGCTGCCTCGGCCTGAGTTGCGGCGTCTTCGAAACTGTCGGCGTGGCCGGAGTCGATTCCTCTAGGGCTCCATTCATGCAAGCCGATAGCGAACTGTCCGCGCTCGCCGAACATGCGGATCTGCATGTACACGCCGTCGCGGTGGCTGCGGTACTCCTGCGCGCCGAATTCGTCAACGTCGCCGTACTTCTTCCAAACGTTTGCGGTAGTCATTGCGGTTGTCCTCCTGGTGTTTTCGCTGGTCGGCTGTTCCGCTGGGCCCTGGACAGGTTCCGAGCTGTCCAGGGCGTTAGGCGGGGTTGGTCAGTCTTCGAACATGGCTTGCAGCCATTGCGCTGCGGGTTCGCCGTCGATCGTCAATTCGCCGTCGGTTAGGCGGATATCGCCCCGATTGATATCCATTTCTGCTGCTGCGCGCGTGAGGATTTCGGCCATTTCCTTGGCCTCATCGAACGAGTCGATACCGTCGCCGTAGAAAATGACGGTTCCGGTGTGCAAATTGCCTGCCTTGTTCCACTTGGCGGAAGACAAGTCCCAGGTACTACCGAATCGCGTGATATCGAAACTCAGTTCCCCGACTTCGCGACTTCCAGCGCTGTACATCGTTGCGCCGGTGCCGATTTCGCGCCATTCAAGCATTGCGGTTGCGTTCTGCACGGTTGTTCTCCTGGTTTCCCGAGGGTGGGTTACTGGTTGCAATAGGTGGCGCTGTACTGCTGGAGCAAGGCGGCCTCAAAGCGGGCGCGGGTGTCGGTGGGCAGACGCTCGAGGAACTTCGACAGGGCCGCCTCGAACGTGCGGGCGACGGTCGCCGCGAACTGCTCGGCGGTCATCTTGCGATCGGGGTTGACCTCGACCACGAGCGCGACGCAACGGGCGTTGAGGGCATCGACCACTTCCAAAGCGGTCATGCTCTTGGGGTTTTCGGTGAGGGGGTAGGTAACCGGCATGTCGTCTCCTGACTCTCCGGCCGGGTGACCCCGACCGTTTTTTTTGCCTTCTGGCATGGAGAGTTGGACCGGCAGGAGGCCGCCGGAGTGCAAGCCCTGGGCCGGAAAGTTTTTCCCTGGGAGCTTGCGACCGCTTTTTGGGAAAAAGTTTCTGGCGCCGAAGGCCGGAGCGAAGCGGAGTCAGGGCTTGCGCGGAGGTGGACGCCGGTCAAAATCGGAAGGCCAGAAGGGAAAAGAAACAGCTCTTTCAAGTCCGGCCGCAGGCCGGTTCCTCAGCCGGTCGCCCTTGCGGCGGCCCGATCCCCGCAGGGGTCGCACTCCTTACCGGCCGACCGGAGGGCGGCCCGCACCGCCCGCGGTGCGTACCTCGATCCGAACGGGGTTGGGCTGGGAGGCCTCGGCGGCGGTTTGCCGATGCCTCCCAGCTCTGCGGGGTGGGCTACTGGTCTTGCGGGGCGGTGATCGTGAAGACCGGTTCGCCCTCGTCACCGGGGCCTAGCTCGATTTCGAGCGTGATCGGTTCTGGTTCGTGCCGGTCGGGCGCGGTGATCCGAACGACGGTGAATCGCACTGGTCCCGATGTCTTGCCCCGGCTGATCGCTGCGCGTAGGGCGAATCGGGCCATGGTCAGCACATCCCATGCGCGGCCGGTTTCGTCCTGGCATGAGGCGGTGTGCGGCCATGCGATGGCGTCGGCCCATGCGTACTGCGCTACGTGCACCGGGTAGCGGAATCCGTACTCGCTGGCAAGTTCGGTGATGTCGTGCATGAAGCCATCGGCCAGGGCCTCGGCGCGGGTGTAAGCGTGGATCACTTCACCGAAAATGGTGTCTGACATGGGTTTTGCTCCGTTTTGTGCTCGGGTCGGGGGCAAAGTCCTGGGCCGGTTCCGAACGGCCCAGGACTTCACCGGGGGGTTGTTAGGCGTCGAACTCGATGCCGTAATCGGTGCTGGCGGCCTCGGCTCCGGTGTTGATGAGGCGCTGTAGGCGGTTCGGCGGGAGTGCGACCGCGACGGCGGTAGTCATGAGCGACAGCAGCACGGGGGTTTCCTCGCCGCTGGCGGCTGTCTCGTCGTGCGCCTGGTCGATCGCGATATTCGCGGCCGGGGGGTTGCCGCCGGTGTAGAGCAGCACGGCCGCGACGGTGAGCAGCTGCACGCGCGCGATGCCGCGCGCCCGGTTCGCGATCTCGACCAGCACCCGCCCGGCCCCGGTCCCGGCCTTGCCCAATCCGAGCAAGACATCTCGCGTATCGCTGCCCGCCGACAGGAACGCGATGGTCCGCGCGGCCAGTTCGTCACTGGGCCGGGCGTATCCGGTGATCGTCTCGGCCAGCTCGCGCAGCACCTTCGCCCCCGGTTCGCGGTCGCCGATGGTGAGCTGTTCGGCGGTGGGAAGTTCGGCGACGGGTTCGACTGGCGCGAACCATGTTTCGATGGCTTCGCGGCTGGGCGCGATCGGGAACCCGTAGCTACTGAGCCGTTCCAGGGCTGCGGGGTGGCTGTAGAGGTCGCCGATTTCGCCGGTATTGCCGGTGCGCCGGTCGGTCCAGCGCGCGCCCTCGGTGATCGCGAACGTGTGCGCAATTGCGGCGACCTCGACACCGGCGGCGGCCATCTTCTCGGCTACCTTCTCGGCGAACTGGATTACCGCTCCGGCGCGGTCACCGGCTACGGCCACCACGTACACCGACTGGGCGTCCTGTGTGAGCGCCAGGCGAACGAGATGGTCCACACCGGGGCGGTTCATCTGCTCGGCCGTGACGTTGGCGGCCAGCAGGTAGACACCATCGCGGACGTACGCAATGGCCACGGATTCGGCGGGGATGTAGCCGAGCAGGCCGGGAATCGCGGTCACGGTGTTGGTGGTGCGGGTGAGTGTCTGCATGACGGTTGGTTCCTCCTGGAGTCTCACGGCCGGGTAACCCCGACCGTTTCTTTGCCCTTCTGGCATAGGAGAGTTGGACCGGTATGAGGGGCCTGGAGTGCAACCCGCCGGGCGTGGAAGTTTCCAGGGAGCGCAGCGACCGCAGTCGGGAAAGTTCTTCGTCGGCCGCAGGCCCAAGCGCAGCGCAGCGGGGGGTTGCGCGGAGGGCACCGCCGGTCAAAATCGGAAGGCCAGAAGGGAAAAGAACAAAGCTCTTCCAGATCCGGCCCTTCGGCCGGATTCCTCAGCCGGTCGCCCTTGCGGCGGCCCGGCCCCGGCAGGGGTCGCGTCTACCGGTGGGGCAGCGGTCCGGGGCCCGGCCGGCGGCCGGGCCCCGTGGGGACTGGGCGGATTAGGCCGCGCGCGGTGCGCGGGTGATCTTGGCGGTTTGGGTCGCGAGCTCGACCCCGACGCGCGAGGCGCGCATTTCGAGAGTGGCGCGGGGCTGGCCTTCGCGGTCGGTCCACAGATCCGCGGTGAGCCGGTCGCCGGTGATGTTGACCAAGGTGCCCTTGGTCAGGGTCTCGGCCACATGCTCGGCCAGGGCTTCCCAGACCGTCACTCGGATGCTGGTGGTGTGGGCATCGACCCATTCGCCGCTGCTTTCGTCGCGGCGGCGGTCGTTGCCGATCACAACGAAGCTGGTGACGGACTTGCCGGTCGGGGTGATGCGGAGTTCGGCCGGGTCGTCGGCGAGACGGCCGGTGATTTCGACGGTGACGGCGCTCATGGTGGCTCCCTGGGTTCTGCGGGCTCGGGGCCTGGGGCCCTGCTGGATGTCCCGCTTCCGGTGTTGGACACGGGCAGCGCGGCACGGCGGCCGGTGGCGCTGACAAGGCTCGGAGCGCAGCGCAGACATGTTCGGCCTTGTTGGTGACGGCCGGGGTCGGGCATCGTGGCTCGGTCCAGCTCGGTGCGGGGGAATCTGGTGGCCAGGGCTGCTCGCCGGGTATTCAGGGTGCGCCGGTGGGCGCTCTACCGGTGAAATCGCGCAGGTCAGTGACTTGCCAACGCGCGGCCGCCGCCCGCGCGTTGCGCCGTCGGCTGGGACGGTGCCGCCTTCGACTGGGCTTGGCTGGGTGGTGCGTCTGCGGGAGCTGCGCTGACTGCGGTAGGGCTTGGTGTCGCGGTAGCTCTAGCCCGTGTGGTGATTGGGGCAGATCAGGGCACCGTTCGCGGTGGTCCATCCTCGGTCGGTGAGCCACGCGGCGACTTCGGCCGGCACTGGGCCGGGCGTCGAATCCGCGGCGAACTCCTCGGCCAGTAGCGGCCCGCCTTCGTCGCATCGGGCGCATTCGGTGTCCGCGACGTGGCGCGGTTGGCAGCGCTGGCAGTGGTACGCCTCGCGTACGCCGTGCGGTGCGCTCGGGTGCAGCCAGAGCACGCGGATATCGGCGCGCATTCGGGCGTCCTCGGCGATGCTGGCAGCCTGGTATCGGCAGGACGGGCATTGCACGGCGGCACGGGTTCGGCGCGGTTGGGATCGCTCGTCGGCCAGCTGCTCGACGGGCGCGGCCGCGTCTTCATCCCACAGCTGAAGCTGTGTCGAATCGGGTTCTTGATTCGCGGCCGCCATGTTCGTTGTCCTGTCCGGTTTTCAGCCCAGTTCGGCGAGTTCTTCGAGCCGGTGCAGTGTGAGGTCATCGACGGCGTGAAGCACCTGGAATCGGCCCGGATGGTCAACGGCGTGGCCGAACTCGCGCCACGCGTTCGCGACGGTCTTCCCGGCCCGCTCGGTCGTCAGATAGAGCACGCCGGATATCGGTTCGCTGCTCGACGCCAGCCGCGCGGCGTGCGAGTCGAGAACGGCCCGGAGTTTGCGGCCCGATTTCGGTGTCAGCTCGATTTCCACCAGGCCGATGCTGTTGTCCGGAAGCCACAGCATCCCGTCGGCGGCGGCCGCCTTGGGGTTCAGTGGATGGTCCGCGGTGAACGCCGGAGTTCGCCACGTATCGGCCGCAAGGTGATCGGTCAGGGCAAGCCCTTCATGCCGCTGTGAAGCCAGCCAGATCGAGAATTCGGCCAACAACAGATCATGCGCCAGTTCGCGCCGCGCGAGTCGATACGCGCGTTCTGCGGGCCAATACACCTTGTGCTGCCGTCCGTGCGTGATCAAGGCCGAACCGAGAACACCGGCCTTCTGTAGCTTGATCACGCGCCGCGAAAACCGGCGCTGGTCCATCTCCTCGCCGCCGAAATGGCCGTAGGCCATCCTCAGCCCGGCCGAGGATGCAATACGCACCTCGCGCAGCCATTCGAGCACCTGGACATCTCGCGCGGTGAGATTCGGATTGGTCGCCTTCGCGGGCGTCTCCGTGGTCTCGCTGTCGCGCTTCACAATCGTTGTCATGGCTGTTGCTCCCGCATCTCGATCGTGACGGCCGACGGCAATCCGGATGCCAGCAAACCCACCGCTCTGGCGCGCACATCATCACGTCCACCACCGACAGATATCGTCGTCGCGGCTCGCGAGTCGCGCGCCCTCACCAACAGCTCGGCCAGCTCCGCGACATCGGCCAAAGACTCGCCGATAACCGACTCTCCGACACCCACGGAACGGGCGTAGAAGCCAGCGCCACAGGTGCACCGAAACGCGCGTTCGATCGTGCGGGATTGCTCCGCGCTGATCCGGTCGCGCGTGTCCGCGAGCAACTGCATTCCTGCCCAGAACACCCGGACTTCAACCGCCGTGCTGCCGGGCTCACCCGGCGGCGGCAAGCGCACGCCGTGAACCTGCGGCGCGTCGCCCTCGGCGCGACGGCGCAGCTTCGGTGAGGTAATTCGGAACTGCTGATTCGACACAGCAGGACGCAACCCGACACGGGCGACCTGCGCCAACCTTCCGGCCGCTGCGCGGGCCCGGTCAACATCGCAGATCCAGCCACCATGTACCGGCGAGAGCGGGCCGTTTGAAGCGTCCAGAATCACCACAGAATCCACGGTAGAAACCATCGACGGCGACACCGACACCGCATCTAGAAACGGCCATCTGCGTGACTCTTGATCCGGCATAACAGCTACCAATCCCAACGTTTTGATATCAACAATCCTCGTCATGACACCAGTCGATACTAACCCGAAACCGCCCTGAAAACCGAGAACATAACCGCATGTCAAACAACACATTCAACCATGCCAGCCGAGCAACTGGGCCACCATGGCAAGGCAACGCAAGTTGGCGCGGCAGCACCATCACGATACGAGTAGAAACCACCTCTGAAACCCACCGAGAACGATCGGACGAAACCACTTCGCGGCGCGGAGCGTCGCCGGAGAACAGACGCCGTAGGCGTTCCTTCGAGGCGGTGGGGGTGGGTGCGTAGCCGCCCTCCCCCATCGCACGAGCACGGGCCCGCGAATGCGGGTCCGGGCCGCCGCCCCCAGGGCGGCGGCGAACGGCCAGCCCCCGGAGGGGGCGCGGGCCGAAGGGGGAGGAACCCCTTCATGATTGAAGGGGCAGGGGAAGTTGAGCTTTTGTGTGTGTATGTGTGTCTGGTTCGGTGATGTGCTTATGGAGCTTGCGGAATACATCCCCGAACCAGACACACATACACACATGCTTTTAATCTTTTATCTTTTCTTCTTTTGTGGTTTCCCCTCACCCCCCACCCCTGGTTTTCTTGACCCCCCTTGATCTGCATCTTTTGCTTTTCGCAGATTGAGGGGGGTCAAGAAAATCGGAGCGCAGCGTAGAAAGGGGTGGGGGGTGAGGGGAAACCACAGGTCAGCGCCTCGCGCTGACCTCCGACCGCATCCGTTGGACTGGGGTACAGCCTGGGGTAGCGGCTGGGGCTGGTCCTCCCCAGGTGCTACCTCACCCTCTACCCCCCTGTGGGCTGGATGCCGGCCGGGGCGTTCTTGGCCTTGTTGCGTGTCTTGTAGGCGGCTCGAATTTCATCGCTGATCTTTCCGCGTGCGGGCACATCCAGGCCCTTGGAACGGGCCCACTTCCGGATCTCGGAATCCGCGGTGCTGTTGGTCCTCCCGGCGGTCTTCGCAGTGTCGGGCTTCACGATGCGACCGGCGGCCTTGTACCGACTGAGGAAGTCCTCTAGTTCCTTCTCATTGGCGGTGCTGAGTTCCAGGTCGTAGGTTGTGAACTGCTCCGGGGTACCGAACCCGAACCGGACCGTGCGGCCGCCGCCCTGGGGGATTGAATCGCCGGTCAGATCGTCGTTCATGTCCACTACGACTTTTTCTGTGATCGCCACGCGTGTGCCTCCTGTGTCATGCGGTTGATCGTGTCTTGATCGCCAGCGTATCTGGCACTCGCGGGCGTCGGCGAAATCGGTTTGATCGGCCGTGGCCTGATCACGGACTATCGACGTAGAAGGCGAGTCCATCGCCGCCCTGATCGGTGTTTTGTGAAATCGTCCACTGCTATGGCGAGATCGTGTGACGCTGTGCGTAATTCGTCGGCATCGGTGAACCAGGATCGGGGCAGTCGGCCGATGTCCGCAGTGATCGGCGAGCCGATGATTTGTTCCAGAGCGGTGAGCGATTTCACGGCCGTATCTGGATCTCGGATGAGCATCGGCCATCGGGTACTCACGCCGAAGGCTCCCATTGCTCCGTCCTCGGAGAATGCGGCGATGCCGAACGTTTGGAGCAGTCGGCGGTATCTCTGGATGTCGCCGGTCTCGTCGTCGGCTCTCGGCGATGTGTCGAACAGGCCGGTGTGTAGCCGCACCTCGGCGAGTACACACGGAACGCCGAGTGCTGCTAGTGCGGTGAGTCGGTGATTTCCATTCGTCTCGATACGGAACAGAAGCCCACTGGGCACGTTCCATGCTTGAGCCTGGATCGCCGGTGTTTTGGGCTCTCCGAACAGTTCAGCAAGCCCTGCGGAGTCGCCGTGCTCGGCGGCGATGCGCTCGGCGAACTCCGCAATCCCAGTCATTGGCTCGACGGGTTCGTAGTCCCGCTGCCCGGTGCCTGTTCGGCAGCGTCGGGCGGCGTTGCTGTTGTCATGAATGAACGACTGGGTGCCCGCGAATTTAAGCAGAATTCGGCCGGGGTTGATCCAGGCCGTGAACGTCTCGGACGTAGCGAGATTGCGCGCCGGTCGGGGTAGGTACGGCCGGGGCCGCGCCGCGTAGTTCTCGATCCGCTGCGCCAGGATCTCGCGCGGCGGTACGGACTCGTGTCGAAGATGGGTCACCAACAGGTCTAGCCCGTCTCGAAAACAGTCCAAAGAATCCGCGGCGAGAAACCCTGATTTGGTGAGTCGTCGGGCTGTCGCTTCCAGGTCTCCGGGATCTCCGCTCGTCTCGAACTCCGCGAGTGGCATCCGCGTTCCCCTCCCCTGGTCTCGTCCCTCGGTTCTATCGGGTGACGGCGGCGGACGGGCAGGGCGTGACTTAGGCCGACTATCGCGGGCCTGTCGTCATTCACGGCCGCGTTCCGCTCCCCTGCGTTCGTTCCAACTCTAGGGCGTGTTCGGTTGTTCGCTCGCGTTCATCCGAACGGCGGTGAACAAGGCCCGGCGGGCGGGCTCTGGCGCCCCATGGGGCGCAGGCTCGGCGGACCGATTGCGGGTGTGTTCGCTCCTGGAGTGAACGGGATGAACATGGGGGTGTTTGGCCTCGGGCCGGTGTTCGCTCGTTCGGTGAACAGGGGATAGAACAAGGGGCTGCCGCGCCAACTCCGTTGGCTTGCCTCGTAGGCCCCGTGGTGGCCGTTCGCTGAACAGCTGAGGGCCCCGGACAGGTTCCGATCCGTCCGGGGCCCTCGTGTTCACTCGCGCGGGTTAGGCGTTCGCGGTGTGCCGTTCTCGGATGATGAGGTGCGCCAGGATCGCGCCCATGCCGACCACGGCGACGGGAAGGCAGGCAACCATGGTGATGATCCACCATGGCGCGGCGGTGATGTGCCGGGCTTCCATGACGTGATAGGCGATTTGGCCGGCTGCGCCGATACCGAGACTGGCGAACGCCGAGACCATGGCGTAGGTGCGAGTCGTCTTGGTGTTGATCCGCCCCGACAGCCACACGTAGAGGGCATAACTCGCGTACGCCTCGACGCCGATCGGGAGCGTGATCGCCGAATTGATCGTGAAGTTGTCGGCAATCCCCGGCAGTGGATGAACGACACCGAAACCAGTCAGCTCGCCGAGCCCAACCCATCCGCTCCAAATTGCGATGAACGCCGGGAAGGCCATCAGGAGGACGGGCCAGGTCGGCAGTGCCCGGTTCGGCTGTAGGGCCTTCGGCGCGGTGGCGTCCTCGGCGTCCGGATCGACCTCCGACATATCTCCGCTAGTGCCCATATGGCCGCTATCGGCCATGGTGGCGGGTGAACGTTCGGCGGCGGCCGGGGCCGCGTTCACTGTGGCGCGGTGCTGCTGTCCGGCCGTTTCGTCAGTGACGTTCACCGGGTCGGGCTGTTCCTCGACGTGTTCACGGCTCCCGCGCTCCGGCGCACGGTCGGCGGCCGCCGGGGTCGGGTCCGCGGTGAGTTCGGCCTTCTCGAGAGTGAACACGTTGGTGCCTCCTGACGGCTGTTCGGTGGTCTGTTCGCTGTCCTGTTCGCTGTTCACTCCCCCGCCGGTGAACAAGCTGCGTTCGTCGTCCAGATCGGGCAAGCCGTGTTCGCGGCGGTACTCGGTGACCGCCTTCCAGACCGTTGTTCGGCCGACCTGGCGGCCGTGTTCAGCGAGCCACTGGCGGACCTCGGGGCCCGTCGGCTCGATCCCGACAGTGTGCAGCTGCTCGCAGGCGTACAGGCTGGCGTCGCGCTGCTGCTCGCGGCCGCGCAGTGCTGCCCGGTGGAACCGGCCTGCCTCGCCGACCATGTGCTGTGTCGCCGTCATAGTGGTCACCCGATCCTCTCGCGGCCCGGTCTGCCCATATGGGCAGTAGGACCGATAGAAACCATTCCGTTGATGCTTGCCCCTAGTGCCCATATGGGCACTAGTGCTAGTAGTGCCGCTATCCTTTGTGGTTTGGATAGGTCGGATAGTGGCGATAGATCACACCGTATATGCACTGGTGTAGGTCTTGCTTGCTATGGCCGTTTCCGGCACGTCAACCATATCAGCACTAGTGCCCATATGGGCACTAGTGGCACAACAGCCGACATGAACAATGCTGTGCCATATGGGCTATATCGGCTCACATAACCCATAGTGCTGATATGGTTCATGGGTCGGCGTATGGCATATACCCCTAGTCAAGGATGGGTCTCGATGGTTTCGACCGCAGTGATGAATTTGAAGGGCGGACCAGGCAAAACGATGGTCGTCGGCGGCCTAGCGCACGCAGCCGCCGCGCGGTCGGAGCAGGCGGCGGCCGCGCTGGCGCAACAGGCGGCCGACGCCAAGATGCCCATCGGCAAGACCGAGCCGTCATCTCTGCTCGCGGCGACCAAGGAAGCCATCGGCCCCGTTGATGAGGCGGTGATGATCGGCGATATGGACCCGCAGGGCAATACGACCAGGCACATGACGGGCTACTCCATCAAAAACGTGCCGCCCGGCGGCACGTTGGCCGATGTCCTGGACCGCAAGTCGAAAGCCGAACTGGCGGATGTGGTGTTGCCCGCCAGGACTCGAGATCGGATCTTCGTGGCTCCGTCCGGCTTCGAGGAGATGCAGGGTATCCAGGAGGGGTTGCAGGGGAAAACCGGCGCTGAGCTTTGCGTGCGAAAGGCGTTCAAGGAGGCCAAAACCCAAGGTCGCATCCTGTTCGACACTCGCCCGGCGGTGGATCTGATCACGCGCGCAACGATGATGGCGTCAGACAACTTGGTTTTGGTCACCACACCGGAGCTCGACGCGATCGACGGAATGCTTGCCGTCTTCAAGGCGCTGGCCGACCTCAAGGAATTCGGGGAGTACGACCTCCCGCTTGTGGGCATAGTGATCAACCAAGTGGACAGCAGCCGCAACGACCATGCCGACGGGCTGAAGTACATCAAGAGCTACTGCGCCAACGCGGGCATTGCCATTCTGGGGGAGCCGTTCCCGCAGGCGGCGGACATTTCGCGTCTGACCAACGCCGGTCTGGGAATGGATCAGCACACCAGGCCCTCGGCGAAGTCGCGGTTCTGGGCCCAGAACTTCGCGACCATTCTCGACGCCATCGACAAGGAGGCCGCAGCCCGATGAGCAGCAAACTTCCGGACCCGCTCGCCGAACTGCCCGATCCGTCGGAGGCGAAGGCATCGCGGAATCCGTTCGCGCGCCGCGATTCTGCGCCCGAAACGCCCGCGGTGCCGGCCGATGATTCCAGCGACAGGCAGGACAGCACTAGTGCCACTACTGCCCATAGGGGCAGTAGTAAAGACGCTGGTAAGGGCGATAAATCGGGGGAGGAGAGCGAGCGCAGCAAGCGGCTGGCTGGTTCCTCGGACATCCTTTTGTCGCTGCCGACGGACCTTAAGGACCGCTTGGAATCGGTGCAGGTGTTCACGCGCCCGTACACCGGCATCGACAGTCAGCAGGAGTTCATTCGTCAGGCTGTCGCCAAGGCGTGCGCCGAGCATGAAGCGCAGTACAACAACGGTGCACGGTTCCCCGCGATCGTGAAGCCGGAGCGGAAGCGGAAGCCAAAAGCCAGCTGACCAGGCATAACGGCTATATGGCCAATAATCAGCGGTAGTGCCCATATGGGCACTACCGCTGATTGCGTTTCAGGCGTAGATCTTGTCCGGGTTGAAGTGCTCCGACACGGAGTAGAGCAAGCCGTAGCAGGCGGCAGTGTCCTCCTGGGCCAGGCCGCCGGGCTGTAGCCACTGGTCGGCGACCTTCGCCCATCCGTCGCGGCCGTGGGCCTCGTCGGCGTAGCGGCTCACGATGGCGGCCAGGTGCTCGGCTACCTCGGTGTAGCGGTCGGTGGAGTCCACCCAGCGCCGCAGAACGGCGGCCATTTGGTCGCGGGCCTCGAGGTGGACGCGCTTCGGGTTCGGGCCCGTGGCGCGCATCTCGTCTGGGCCCTTGCCGTCCTTGCGGGGCCACAGGTTCAGGCCGTTGCCGAAGATCCAGACCGATTGCAGCCGTTCGGATTCCCAGGAACCAGGCCGCCCGGCAGTCATCGCGCGAGAAGCGAAGCGGTAGCCGCCGTGGTGGAACTGGTCGCCGGGCTCGCTGGCGCGGGCCCGGATCTCGTGGTTGACCTGCTCCAGCGCGGACGCCAGGGAGCCGATCGCCTTCCGGCCGGCGGTCTCCAGTGCGGCGCGCAGCTCCTCGCGGTCCTCGTCCAGCAGTCCGAGCACGGGCCGGACCGGGCCGAACTCGCGCACGATATCGGCGTACGGCCGGGGCTCCAGGAGTTTGGTCGCGCTGGTCGGGTCGAATCCGCGGTAAAGGCCCTCGGGCCCGCCTTCGATGTGCCAGCCCTGATTGAGCGAGTCCACCACCCGGTAGGGCTGCTCGGTGTCGGTCATGGGCTCGATCGTGCCACCAATCACCGACACGCACCGGCCGATCAGGTGCGGTTTTCCGTTCCGCGACCGGCGCCCCACGCCGATACGGTGGTTCTCGATATCCGGCGGGCGGTCCGCTGGTGGGGGAGTGGTGGTTATGCGGCTGGTCGATTGGTGGGACGTCGTTCCCCTGGCTGAGTGCCGGTCGCGCCTCGAGTCGTTCTACAAGTGCGAGGAGTACGGTCGGACGACGCGAGAGCTTGACCGCGATTGGATGGCAACGATCTTCGAGTGGCGTAAGCGAGTCCTACTCGGCAATGACCACGAAGACCAGGACTGGCGGTTGGCCTATCTGCGTGAGGCTCGCGTACGGATGAACTGATTGGTCTGGTTCCTCTGGTCGATTGCGCTATTAGGGTCGGCATGTCCTACTCCAATAAACCCCAGGTTAGTGGACGTTCCCGTAGCCGTAGAGCTGAAATATCTGATTAGGCTTGGCGTGTCCTACCCCAACACTGAGGTATCGGTGGCAGGGTTCGGCGGGTGACCTTCGATGTGACGGATCTTCTTCTCGGCGAGATGGACGACCCCGAGGCCGAGTGGTGTGATCCGGACGAACCGACTTTTGACACGATTTTCGAGGGTGTCTGGCTGCCGCGCTATCCCATGGCGGGGGATCGCAAGAAGGGTCCGAAGTATCGGATGTCGCGTGAGAAGGCGCTTACCAAGGCGTACATCGAGGCGAATCCGCTGTGCATGACCTCGCTGACCATCGTGGATCACGACGGCGGCCGCGCGGATGAGATCGCGGGACTGTGCGGGCTGCCCACGCCCTCGTACATCCCGATGAACAGGCACACTCGCAACGGGCACATCGTGTACGCGTGGAAGTCTCCGATCTGCGTGACCGACGCGGCGCGGCGGGCCCCTGTGAATCTGCTGGCGCGCATCGAACAGGGCCTCAACGATGTACTAGGCGGCGATGTCGCCTACGCGGGGACGTTCACGAAGAATCCGATGCACGCGGAGCATATTCCGCTGTGGGGCCCGGAAACCGCGCTCTACGATCTCGCGGACCTGGCCCGGCCTTTGGACCGGTTGAAGGCATTGCCGAGGCGGGCCACGAGCCAGCGCGAACAGCGCACCTTGCTGGCGAACTCGCTCACGGGCCGCAATTGCGCGCTGTTCGACATGGAACGCAAGTGGGCCTACACGCGCGTTCGTGACTACAAGAATCAGCAGGAGTGGGACGAAGTAGCTTTCGCCTACGCTTGGGATCGCAACGAGGCGATCATTGGGCCCGCGTTCACCGCTGGTCCGATGAGCTGGGCCGAGACGGGCGTCATCTCCCGATCGGTCTCGGGCTGGACCTGGAAACACATCTTGCGCACTTTCAGCGAGGAACAGGCCCGGCGCGGAAGTAGGGGCGGCAAGGTTATGACCGAAGCGAAGCGTGAGGCGAACCGTAAGCGCGCCACCAAGGTTGACCGAGACATTGCGAGGATGATCCTGTGAGCCAAGGAAAAGCTGAGACGGTTGCGCGGCGAGCGGTGACGGCGAGAGAAGGTGCCGCGCAACTCGGCGTGACCCCCCGGACGGTCCGGCGTCTGAAGGCCGAAGCGCGCGACGATTTCGAGACGCGGGCGCGTGAACGGCGTGTGCGAGCCGCGCAGATGCGCAATGCGGGCGCGTCCTATAAGCAGATCGGCGAAGCGCTGAGCTGTACAACCGGAGCGGTCGGCGCGCTGTTGCATCTCGCACGCCGTGAGGGCCTGCTGATTGAGCAGGCCGTGAAACGGGCAGGCTGACAGCCCTTTTGCGTCGCCGAGGCCGGCCGGATCGGCTACCCCGTACCGGGGTGGTCACCGGTCGGCCTCGTCGTTTGTCCGGCGGGCCCGTGCTTCGGCGGCGGCCTGGCGGGCGCGGGCGTGGGCGTTGCCCTCGTTGCGGTGCGCCAGCTGCGCGACGGCGGCGCGGGCGGCGGCCCGGCCGGGAGAGTCCGCGGGGGCCGCGTTCATTGCGGCCGCGCGGATCTCGGCGAACAGCTGCCGGTTCGCTGCGCGCTCGGCTTCCTGCTCGGCGACGGTGCGGGCCCGGTCCAGCAGCGCCGGGGGCACGTCTTCGGGCACGAAACGCAAGATGTGGCACAGGTACCCGACGGGCTTGTCCGGGTTGGTGATCAGCTTCTTGCCGGAGATCCGGAACTCTTCGAACGCGCCGTGCACGTCATCGGCCAGCCACCCGGCGACGGCGTAGCGCGTCAGAGCGGCCGCCAGCTGGTTGCGGCTGATTCGACGTACCCAGAGCGGAATTCGTTCGTCCCTGCGGCATTTCTCGGCCAGCAATGTGGCTCGCTGGTCGTAGGCGCGGCTGATCTTGCGCCGCTTCCTCGTCTCGGTGCCGCGCGAAGCGCGTCGTTTCATCTCGTCTTCTGCTGAAGAAACTGATTTTGATCGTGAGAGGTAAAGGGAACCGTAGCTTTGCTCCGGTGGGGTGCCAAAGCCCTGATGAAGCAGGGTTTTCACGGTTGAGTTATCCACAGGCAGGGTGGTGGATTCGTGTAGCGCGGACACGGCGGCCCAGCCTCGGGCGCGGTCGTTGCGCTTCCAGGACTCGAGGCGTTCGGCGAGGGTGCGGTGACGGCCCGCGAATACGACTGTGCGGCATCCGAACCGGGCGATCAGGCGGCGGCACCGGTGGATGGTCGATTCGCTGCGCGCGACTTCGCGCTGTAGGCGGCCGACGGTCACGCGGGAGTTGCGGCCGGTGGCGTAGTCGGCTCCGGCCGATTCGCCGATGAGGTAGGCGGCGAACGTCTTTCGGGCCACCGCCTCGACGGCCCCGGCGGCGCGTAGGGCCTTGTAATGGGTGTCGTACAAGGCAAGGCAATGAGCGATCCAGCGGGCTCGGCCCCACCAGCACGCCGGGGCCTCCCGCTCCTCGGAACCGGTGTAGGCGTCCTCGGGCAGCTCGAGGCGCAGCGGGGGCAGCGCGAACAGCGCGGCCGCGCGCGGGTGCGCCGACGTACGCCGACGGCGCGGGGAGGTGTAGCAACCTCGCCCAGATACAGCAACGGGTAGCCCGGCACTGGTGCGAACAAGATCGTGACCGACAACGCCGGTCGCAATGCTTTGAGTCGCACGCGCGCGCTTGCTACCCTTAGAACCGCTTATCACAGCGTGGTCCTTCGGGGCCTTGAAAAGCCCTCCGGCTGCAACCGGGGGCTTTTCCTCGTTTATGGGGTTGTGGTGTTCTGCAAAAGCGTCAGGCCAAGTGGCCCGGATCATTCCTAGTACGTCCGAGCGGATTGTTGGGGTAGGACACGCCGGTCATTACTCGGTTTCTTCGCCACAGAGAGATTGGTGCTCTGCGCGTGTTGCAGCTACGCGCTGAGGGCTGCCGCGCCAACTTCGTTGGCTTGCCTCGGTTTTCGGCTGGTCAACTCGGGAGGGTGGTCGCGCCGGTGACAGTCCAGACGGGTTGTTTGGTGACCGTGATCAGGGTGGTTGCGGTGAGGTCCCCGGCCTCGGGCCCGTGAATTCGGGTGGTGATCTTGCGTTGCCAGCTCACCTCCGTGTCGGCGGGGTGTTGCTCGCTGCTGATCTCGCTGGATGTGGTGATGGTTGCGCGGGAGTTCATCCACGATTCCCAGAGCGGCCGGGGGATCGGATAGGGCCGGTAGGAATCCGCGGTGCGTGGGGTGAGTAGTGGCCGGGCGCGGTCGCGGGCGGACTCGGGCCCGGTGTCGCCGTCGGCGGGCCGCCAGTCGAATAGGGCGTTCACGGCGGCCAGGGCGACGGCTTCGGGATTGGTTCGGTCCAGGGCCGCCCACGGGGCAGGCAGCGGCGGAAGCGTCCCGACGCTCGCGCCGGACGGTATTCCGGTGCCGTGGTCGTCGTGCTCGCCGAAATCCTCGTGCCCGGTGGAGCAGGCGGCCAGTGTCGTGACGGTGAGGGCTAGAGCGAGCGCGGCGAGTCTCCGGCGCCCTCGGCGCTGGGTGCGGTTGGGGATCATTTGCGGTTGACCTCCTGTATTCGGGGTGGCGGATGGCCGTTCAGTCGCGGATGTTGATGGGGTCTAAGTAGTGGCCCTCGGCGTCGTCTCCGATCGCCCAGCGTTTGCCGTCCCAATCGGGGTAGATCTGCCGCCAGATGTTGGCGGCCTCGTCCTGGCGGTCAATGCGTCCGGCGTAGCCCTGGCGGGCTTTGGCCTCGTACTCGGCGCGGGTGAGGGTGCGCGTGGTCATTGCGATTGACCTCCTCCGTTCGGGGCGGCGGCCGCGAGGGCGGCGTTTCCGCTGGTGGGGGTGGTGTACCGGCGGATCGCGATCAGCTGGCCGCCGTCGCTTACTGGTGCCTCGGTGACGTTCTGGCCCTCGGTGGGGGCGTGGATCATTTGGCCGCCTCCGGCGTAGACGCCGACATGTTGGGCGCTGCCGCCAGAGCCGAAGAACACCAGGTCACCGGCCTGGGCCTGGGACAGGTCGGCGACGGTTTGGCCTTGTCCCATCTGGCCGGGGTTGCTCGGGTCGCCGGTGTAGTGCGGCAGTGACACCGCGCCGCCGGTCGCCTTCGCGATGGCGTAGAGCGTGAGGCCGGAGCAGTCGAATCCGCCGCCGGTGGGTCCGTCGGCGTTGCCGCCGCCCCAGACGTAGGGCAGGCCGATTTGGGATCTGGCGGCCGCCACGATGGCCGCGCCGCTACCAGGGTCGCCGGGGGTTGCGGGCTGACCTGGGGTGCCTCCGTTGGGACTGCATGTGCCTGTTCCGCCGGTGGGCGCTACGCCCTGTAGGCGGGTGAACAGCTCGCGGGCCTCGGCTTCGCGGGCACCGTATTTCCCGCGTAGATCCGAGCGCGGGCGCTGCACGTCGGCGGCGGCCTCGGTGAATGCTTTGGACTGCCAATCGCCGCTGGCGGTGAGGCGCTTGTAGAACTCGGCGGCCGCGTGGGCGGGCTGCATGATCTCCGCGACGGTGCCGTAACCCATTCCGACCTGCTGTTGCATGATGCCGATCGACTGGGCATCGCCGGGGGCTACGCCGTCGTTGGGGTAGTTCTTCGACTCGGGCACGGCTTCGCTGGCGCGGTTCTTCAGCTCGTCTTCGACCAGGGCGACGGCCAGGGCGATGACGATTCCCTGATCGGCTACGCCCATGGACTTGCCGGTGCTGATGACGGCGACGGCGTTCCGGTCGCGCGCGGAATCCGCGGTGACTGCTTGCTGATTCGCGTCCGGAGTCTTGCCGCCGGGGGTGGTGCCCTTGCGTGCGGCTTCCAGGTACGGGGCCGGGTTGATCGGCTTGTAGGACTTGATGCGGTCGGGGCTGTCGTGCACCTCGAAATGCATGTGAGGGCCGGTGCTTTGGCCGCTGTTGCCGGACCGCGCGATGGTCTGGCCGGCGGTGACCTGATCGCCGACATGGACCAGCACGCCGCCGGGGTTCATGTGTCCGTAGACGGTGCTCAGGGGCTTACCGTCGATGACGTGGGCCAGCACCACCCACCCGCCGAACCCCTGCACGCCGCTGTCTTGGGCGGCGGTCACGGTGCCGTCGGCGAACGCGTAGACCGGGCTGCCCTCGGGTAGGGGGAAGTCGTCGCCCTCGTGGTCGGGGCGGTCGGGAGTCTCGAATCCTGAACCGATTTCGACGCTGGGGTCTACCGGGTACGCCAGGCCGCTGGCGTTGACGGTGGCGGAGCTCGGCGCACACGCGGTGTTGTTCTGCTGCAATCCTGCGCAGCGCGCGAGCAGCAGCAACAACAGCAGCAGGACGGCGAGAATCTTGCGCCAATGGCGCAGCAGGACGGCGGCCGCGACGGTCATTCGCTAGTCCGTCCTCATGCCGGTATTGGTGTCGTGAATGCCTAGAGCCCGCTCCAGGGGGCTGATCCAGGTGCGGAAGGCCAAACCTGGGCGGTCGGGGTCGTCGCCCCATTTGGCGATGAATCGACCTTTGCCGGGGTGGGGCATGGTGCGGTGGCCGGTCTGGGCCGGGGGCGGTGCGGAAGTCCAGGACAGCAGGCGGGCGCGTTCGCGGTCGGTGTAGTCGATAAGTCCGGCCTGGGCGTCGATCTCGTAGCCGTTGATGGGGCCGGTGAACGTGATTTTCGACCGGGAGATGAATCCGGTGGCCTTGCCCTGCTCGGTGATATCGCCGGACACCTTCGTGAAGTCGGTGACGGTGTGGGTGTAGGTCTTCAACGTCATGCCGTCGGTGCGTTGGGTGCGCGTGATCCGGTCCAGGCTCTTGATCTGGCTCGATCCGCCCACGTCGAGAAGCTGGGAAAGCTCGTCCATGTGAATGTCGGTGACGGTGCGGCGCATAAATCCGTTGTCCGCGAGGGTCATTCGCGCCGACACGGCGGCCTGGGCCTCCATGCCGGTGAGCGCGATGATTGCCGCGCGCAGATCGCGGCCGGAATGCACGTTGATGATGGACAGGTCGATATCGACCATGGCGGCCTCGAGGTTGAGCCGCGTTGTGGTCTGGCCGTTGAAGCTCTCGCCGAACATGCCGACGGTCAGACTCTTGAGCGACTGCAACAGCCGGTGTGTGGTGTGCGCGAAATCCGCGGCGGTGGCTGCGGCCACGGCGTAGCGCATGTCCTCGGTGGGCTGCTCTAGTTGGCTGATCAGATCGGAGATGATGGGCGGCCGTGCGGTGGAGAACCGGTCACCGGCATACAGCTCGCCCAGTGCGGAGCTGATCGCGGTGGATTCGAAATCTTCGAGCGGGGCACGGCGGCGCAGGCTGACCAGGGCCTCAATGTTGAACAGCTGCGTTTGGTGCAGCTCGGCAATCAACCCACCGGCGGCGGGATGCCCGTCAGGTAGGCGGTCCAGTGCCCATGCGTAGGCGGTCGGGTCCAACGGGTTCAGCACGCCGTGACCGGGCCCAACTTCGATCACCTGGCCGTCTTGGCGGCCCTCGTGGTTGTCGTTGAGCAGTTCGCATAGTCGCCGATAGTCGGGCTTGATATCGGCCGGGATGATCTGATGCCGTCCGCTGGCGAGTCCGCCGAGGACGAATTGCCGCCCCAGCGTGGATTTACCGAATCCGTTGGGGCCCAGCACTACTCCGACCGGCGCGGACAGCATTTCGGCCTCGAACCAGGCCATGGCGTCGTAGAACAGCGGTGCGCCGGTCTCGTCCTGGATTCCGATAGGCCAACCGGGGGAGATGAATTCGGTGCTGCGCGGGAACGGGTACAGCCCGCACACGCGGTTCGTCGTGCCGCGAATCTCGGGAATCGGCATCGGCTTCTTCATGTAGCCGCCGTAAGGCGCGAGGAATCCGCGGGGACTTGGCCGGCGGTCGGCCTGCCAGGGTTCGCGCGCGGCCGAGTAGCTGGCGCGCCATACCGCCAGCTCGTGCGCGCGCAGCTTGCGGGCGGCGTTGAACTTTCCGGCCACGCTCATCGTCGGCATGGCTTCGCGCAGGTAGGCCACCTCATCGGCGTTCATCACGCCGTCGGCTCCACGGGTGTAGTTCTCCTGCCGGGCGGTTACGCGGCGGGGGAGAAGTAGGCGGCTGCCTGACATGTCGGGGCTCCTCCGGGTATAGGGCCGCTATGGGCCATATGGCTAATTAAGGTGGCTTGAACTGCGGAAACGCTGTTCCTGTGTTCGGTTAGGCGGACAAAATGTCTGTCATGTCGGTCTCGTCCATGTCGGGGTAGACGCCGATTCCCATCGCGGCCAGGAACATGGCGGCTTGATCGGAGTAGCAGGGGGCGAACTTGATGGACGCGGCGATTCCGGCGGCGCGGATGAACGCGGTTTCATCGACGCCGCTCGTGCCGATGGGCACGGTGACGGTGACCAGCACGCCTACGCGGGTGAGGCCGTGGCCTTCGGCCAGATCCTCACGGGTGGCGGCGATGTCGTCGTAGCGCATCTGCTGGCGGGCATCGACCAATCCGCGCTTGCGGCGCTGGACGGCGGCGAATGCGTCGCGGTAATCGCCGTCGGTGGTTTCGATGGCGTCGGCGGGCCGGTAGGGGCGGTAGATCATGGTCACGCGCTTGTAGGGGGCGCGGTAGGTCGGTGCGAGCAACTGGGCCAACACGTTGTCTTCGATGGGCTGTACGGGAAAGTCCCACGCGCGGAACGTGAATGACTTGCCCGAGTCGTGTAGGTAGTGGCTGTGCTCGTCGGCGTGATAGGTCGGGCCCGCGTCGTTCCAGAGAATGCCGGGGTCACCATCGCGGGCCATGGCTTCATCCAGCATCGGCCCGGCCGCCGGGTTGAACGCCGCGTGTGTGTGGGCGATGATCTCGCCGACGCTGGCGAAACTGGCGAACAATCCGGCACCTGCGGCCGCGTCGGTCAGCTCCTCGAGGCGGCGGGCCACCGACTCGATGCCGGAGCGGAAATTGCCGCTGGAGTAGCGGAAGGTCACGGCAATGCGCTGGCTGTAGCGGATTCGATCGGTGGCCAGATCCTCGGTGCGCTCATCCATGAGTTCCAGCGCCAGACTCGGCGCGGCCTCGTGGCGGCGCTTGGTGATCTCCACGTCGTAGCGGGCCCCGGTCTCGGGCACGGTGTCGGTGACCACGGCGATACCGGCAACATCACCGAATTCGCCTGCGCGGCGGATGAATTCACCCCATCCGGCTACCTGTGCGTTGGCGGCGGCCTCGGGCTGGGTGGCGCGGCCGGTGGCTGAGGTGTCCATGACGATAGTGACGGTGCGGTGAATGGGGTTCACCAGTGCGCCGATGTCGTCGCCGGTCATCGGGTCGAACAACCGATCCAGGATGATCGGGGAGGCCAGGCCGGGCAAGCGGGAATGTCCGCCGGGGACGTGGGCGAACAGGCCGGTGCGGTACCGGTGTGCCATGCGGCGGCGAATCGGCAGGCTGCGCAGCCAGGCAATGAAGTAGTCACCGGCGGACGTGCCTCGGAACTTGATCATGCTGGGGCCGATGAGCAGCACGGCGACGCCGAGAATCACGGCCGCGCCGGTCATCGAATTCAGGATGTAGGCCGAACCGACCGCCATTGCCGTGGCACCGACGGCGGCCATGGACATGCCCGCAGACAGACCAGGGATGAGGCCGGTCGATTCGGGCTTGCGCCATCCGGCGTATTTCTGAGATCCCATCGGGTTCTACCTCTCTCGTGTGGTCGGAATGTCTTGGGCGGTTACGTGATTCGGTTGAATGAGGAATCACGCGGTGTGCTGCTGGCGGCGCTGCTGCGGCCGGGCCGGGGGGTGTGCTCGGCCTGGTTGTCGCCGGTGTTTCCGCCGGTGGTGCTGGCTCCGGCGCGGGTGCTGTTGCGGGCCCGGCCGCTGTTCTCGCGGGTCGGCGTGGTGCCGCCGTTGCCGCCCTTGCCGCTGGTGGTGCTGTTGCCGTTGGCGGCGGCTCCGGTGCGGGCGGCGCTGCTGGTGGACGGCGCGGCCGCCGCGCTCGTCGTGCGTCCGCCGCTGGAACTGCCCGCGGTGCTGCTGCCGGTGCCCGTCGTGGTGCCGCTGGTGGCGCTGGTGCTGGTCGCGGTGCTGCGGGCGGTGGATCCGCCCTTGGCGGTGCTGCCGCCGCTGGTCGGTGCGGGGGCGGTGCCGCTGCCGCTGGCCGTCGCCGTGGCGCGGCTGCTGCCGCTGCTGGCTCCGGAGCTGCGCGAGGGTGGCGGGCCGGTGAGGGTCTGCGCGGCCGCGCGGCCCATCGCGCCGACGAACGGAATTGCCTTCGCGGCTCCTCTCCCGAGTGCGCCAGCTCCCGAAGCGGCTGCGCCTGCCACTGCGCCCGCGCCCTGGCCGGCGGTCTTGGTGGCGCTGATTCCGGCCGAGAGTCCGGCGCGGCCGTTGCGGATGGTGCCGCGCAGCATCGGGGTTCCGGCGTAGGAAACGTTCGTGCCGATCATGTTGACCAGCAGGGGAAGGATGAACGCGGGCGCGACCATGAGGGTTACCGCACTCATGACATCTGCGCCGGAGTCCAACGAACGGATCTGCATGAAGGCGACGCCGAAGCAGATCGCGGCAATGGGCTTGAACAGCACAGCCGCGACACCGACCCGGACCAGGGCCCAGAACACCGTTTTGCCGCCGCCTATGACGCTGGCCGCGCCCGCGATCGGCAAGGAGACTGCGGCGTAGATGATCCAAAACTTTTGCAGCACTAGCTGAATCATGAGTTCGATGTATGCCAGCAGGCCAAGGATGCACAGCGCCAAGCTGATGACATCCTCGGTTTTCAGCTTCGCGTCGCGGCCTGATAGTGCCGAATTCAGGGCATCGACTACCCGCGTGGGGCCTTCCGGCCCGGCGGCGCTGGTGAATATCCAGCTGGCCAGGTTGTCACTCACTCCCGAGAGTGCGATCAGGACCGGGGCGGCCATCGTCGCGGCGACGGCCCAGCGGATCAGGCCGCCGACGGCTTCGGGGGCGGCGTTGTCGCCCGACAGCATGGCGCGCTGATACAGCACGGTTATCAGGGCTATGAGCAGGCCGAGACCGATCGCGATCGTCTGAAGATCGCTGGTCAAGTCGGTCATTTTTTGCACGGCGCTCTGTGTGCCGGACACATCCACGGACGTACCCATGAACAACTGGATGACGTACTTCATGATCCAGACGAACCCGGCTAGAACCCAATCGACCACGGTCGAAAGGAAGCTGCTCGCAGTGTCTTTCGCTGCTTCTCCGGCCGCTGAGGACAGCAGTCCTCCGGGCGTCGGGACGCACCCGACCACCGGGATTTTCACCCCGTTGCACGAATCGCCGTCGCCGCTCGGTGCGGCGCTGGTGGTCGGCGCGGTGGTGGTCGTGGTCGGCGCGGTGGTCGTGGTGCTCGGGGCCGCCGGTGCGGTGGTGGTCGGGGGCGCACTGGGGGTCGTGGTGACGGGCTGGGCTGCGGCGGTGCCCGCAAGGGCGGCCAGCATGAGCAGCAGGCCCGCGAGGATCGCCAGGATTCGGCGATTGATCACCATTGCGACCACCCGACTGGGGCAGTGGTGTACTGGCCTGCGCGTGGAACTCGCCCACCGATCGCCAGGACATCGGTCGCGGTCTGCTCGGTCAGGTACCAGTCACCCTCTTGCCAGATCACCGAGTAGTCGAACGTGCCGCCCTGGGCTTCGCCCGGCTTGGGCGGAAACCAGAACTGGACGCGGGTCACCGTGTCGGAGATCGGATCGGCCTTCCACAGCGACGGCCTGATGATGTTCTTCTGCTGGGCAAGGCAACTGGGGTTGTCGATGTTCTTGCCGCGCTCGTAGGCGGGCAGCTGCGGCGCGAGGCGGCCCCGGTCACTCGGGGCGATGACGGTCGGTACGGCGTCGTTGCTGCCGACGGTCGCGCCCCAATTGCCCATTTGGAGGGCGGCCAGGGCGGCACCGAGAGTTGTGCGGGCATATCCGCCGTAGATGCCGTCCGCGCGGGTCTTGGTGGGCCCGTCGGTGGTGCTGAACGGCAGGGCGGCGCACCGTACCCGCTGCCACATCACGGGGCCGTCCAGGGGCGATTTATCTTGCGGCAGAACGGTTCCGCGTACGTCCTTGGCTTGTTCGACGGTCTTAGGGGTCACGTCGGTGGTTGCGACCAGCGGGGTTCCGAAATTCTCGGAGAACCATTGGGTTTGCTTGAGTGGCTTCGCGGCAGCAGAGGGCTGGCCGGGCAGCGCCGGGCCGGTGCCGGAGTCGCTGTTGCGGCTGCACGCTGCGGCGGTGGTGATGCCGACCGCGACGGCCAGGGCTACGGCGCACACGGCGAGGGTCTTGCGCTTCATGTCCGCGCCTCCTTCTTCTGAGTGGTTGGGTTGGTGGGGCTGCCGCGCCAACTTCGTTGGCTTGCCTCTTAATTGGTGCTGGTTACGTCTGGGGGAGTGCTTCTAGGTCGCCGGGCAGCTCGGGGTAAGCCTTGATCACTACGGCGTTGTCTTTGGGGTCGGGTAGCTGAATAAGCCAGGTGTCTTTGAGCCAGACGAGTTGGCGGGTTAGCCCGTTGATGGACTTGTCCGGCTGCTCGAAGACGATTTCGACCGTGGCGGCGATGTCCTTGTAGTCCAGGAATCGGAAGCCCTTGATCCTGGGCACGCGGGCGGGGTCGGGCTGGCCGGTGACCGAGACGTTCGCGCGGGCGGCCAGGTAGGCGGTCAGGCCGTTGCCGACGGCGAAGTAGTTACGGGCGACCGCGCCGAACGCATCATCCGGGGCGGTATCGAGGAGGGTTTGAGAATCCGCGGCGGCCATGACCGCGCCGTCCATGGATTGCGGGTAGGTGATGCGGTCGCCCTGGCCGGGGGAGGCCGGCGGCTTCACCGTGCCGTCGGTGATCCAATCCGCACCGCGATAAGCGCTGATGGTCAACGGTTTTCCGGTGTCGTGGCCGCCACCGCATCCGGCGACGGCCAGGGCCGCGACGGCTACGGCGAGTAGCGCGGCGACTCGGGTACGCATACGCATCGGGGGGAGTCCTTTCAGTGCAGCCATGAGGCGATATCGAATGTGCGGGCCGCGATGGCGGCGGCCGGGAGGATGACCAGCAGTTCTCGCCAGAATTCGGCGATGGTGTTTGCGCCGTTGTAGTAGCGGACGCCGCCCCGGATGATCGCGGCGAACATCGCGCCGAGCGCGAAGTATCCGGCCAGGCCGATGAGCTGCCCGCCGAGTTGCAGCAGCGGGTCAAGCACGTTGGCCGGGAGCTGTTCGGCCAGAATCGCGGCCGTCACGGGCCCATCACCGACAGCATCGGCGGCAGCACCCCGGCCAGGGTGAGCACCGACCCGAGCACGCCGAGCACAGCGGGAATGAATGTGAGCCGGGGCCCGCTGCGGCGGCGACCGAGCGCGAGGACGGTCACCGCCGCGACGAAGCAGGCGAACCCGACGTAGGCGATGGTGCTCACGAACCCATGGCCCAGTTGACGATGGTCGCGCCTGCCGCGCCGCAGAAGACGAGGACCAGAATTCCCATAAGCCAGCTCGTCACGCTCGACTGCTGCATGGTCGCCTTCTGGTATGCGTAGACGGCTGCGCCGACCAGGAATGAGGCCAGGGCGACCCATCCGGAGAAGGCCCAGAGCAGGCCGAGGAATTTCGAGGCGATCTGTTCGAACGGGCCTCCGTCGGCGGTGGGCTGGCTGACTGCCAGGACGGCGGCGGTCATGGTGCTTGGGCTCATCTGCTTTTCTCCTTCTTGGCGATGTCGTCGGCGATGTGGTGGAAAACCTGGCGGTAGATGGTTTCGAGAACCTTTGGTACTGCGGCCTTTTCGGCGTTCTGCGGGGTCCACAGCTGGGTGTTCTCGGCCTCGAATGGCATCCGCATTCGCCGATCGTGGGTGAGTGTGTGAATCGGAATGCCCGCGCGTTCGGCGTGGGCGATGAGTTCGCGCAGCTGGAGCGTGGGCCGGGGCTGGTCCTCGAGCAGGGCGATTGCGGCCACCTGCGCGCCGCCCCCGACCGTGTGCGAGAGCGCGCCCGCCAGCTGGCGGGCGGCGCGGACTCCTTCGGGGCTCTTGGGTGCGGTGAGCACTAGATACGGGCTGTGGCCGTTCTCGGGCCGCCAGCGGGTATCGCGCTGCACTTCTTCGGCGCACCCGCACCACGCGGCCAGGGTCGTTGCGCCGGACTCTGGCACAGCGGCCATCACATGGAACAGCGGCGGCAGCGGCGCGGCCTCGCCCTCGGGGGCGGGGTCGGAATCCGCGGCGACCTCCTCGGCGGGGGCGGCCTTGGTCAGGCTCGGACTCGGCGCGGCCACGCTCTCGGCCGGCTGGGGCGCGGTCTCGGCGGGGGCCTGGTCGTGCTCGTCGTCCTGGCCCTCGTTCTCGGTAGCCGGTTCGGGTTCGATGACGGGGCGAACTACGGGTTCGTCGCGGCGGCGAATGATGCTGGTCATTGCTTGCTGACCTCCTTGACCTGGGCGGGCGCGGCGATGAGTACCGGAGAGCCGATGTGCAGCAGGGCCCCGGCCGGGGTGGCGGGGTCGGTGGCGACCACGCGGGCGGCGATGGAATCGGTTCCGTCGGCCAGCCAGACCAGGGATGTGGTCTTGGTCTGGGCCGGGGGTTGGGTCTGACCGTTGGTGGTCAGCCGCACGTCACCGGGGGTATCGGTCTTGGGATCGGCCTTGAACTCCGGCGCCGGAACCGGGTTGATGATGTTGCCGTCCTTGTCTCGCTCGTAGCGCGCGTTCACCACCGGCGCAGGCTTGGCGCTGGTGCTCGTGGTGGCCTTCGCGGTGCTCGTGGGCGGGTTCTTCTTCGCGGCTTCGGTGTCAGCGGCCTTGCGCAGATCCCGCGCGGCGGCGGTGATCCAATCCGCGGTGACATCCATTGCCGTGGAACCGTCGGTAGCCACGCGGGCCGTGCGGTAGCCGCCGTGGGTGGCCTGTTGGTTCCACAACCGCGAGTCCAAGAGCACCTGCGGCAGATCCGCGTTCGCCTTCACCTCGTTGATGAGCAGATCGAAAATGCTGCTCACCTTCTTCTCGGCCGATTGGGGCGGGATGATGTTCAGCGCGGCCGTGGCTGTGTTGCCCACCACCGAAATCAGCGGCGAGAGCAGACCCGGCGCGGCGGACGCGGCACCGGTCAGCGCGCCCTCGGCGGCGGCCGCTAGGGCGACTTCCGGGCCCAGCAGCATGGATTTCGCGGCGTTGCCCGCCGCGCCGGTCGCGGCGCTGGTGGCGACCGATACCCCGGCGTTGATGAGGCTGCTCAGGGTGCCGCTGTTGAACACCGATCCGACGAACGTCGTCACTGAGGACGCGAGCATTTGGCCGGTCTTCAGCAGCCCGACAAGCGGATTGGTCTGGGTGTCCGCGTTGCGTGGGTCGGCGGCATCCTCGAGGCGCTGGGAAATCGAGGCTTTGCCGTCGAAATACACGTCCGAGAGGTTCTTGCCCTTCACGTCGTTGGTCATGAACGTGGCCAAACCGGTGCCCAGGGTGTTGGCGGTCGCGGCCGCCAGGGAGGTGACCACGCCGAACGGGTCGTGCGTGAAGTCCAGGGAGCTTTGGCCCGCGATCTGAAGGGCGACCTTCGCCAAGCTGATGGATTTGGGCGCGGCGCAGGACAGGTCACCGGTCAAGCACCACTGCGCTACCCGTCCGTCCAAAAGGCCGTAGCTGGAAGCGATATCGCGCGTCGGGCCGATGCCTTGGCCCTTCGGGGCGTCGTACATATCGGGGAACTTCGTCGCCGACGGGCGGGCTTTCTTGTCGGTGCCGGGCCACGGGTCCGGGCCGACCTGCCCGGCGCGGCCGGGGAACAGCGTGGCGTCGGGCCCGCGTGTGGGGTCGCCGAATGTGGCGACAAGGGCGATATCCCCGGCGGTGATGGTGCCCGCCTTCCCTGCCCCGATCTGCTGGGCCAGCATCGACACGGCGTGCCCGCCTTGGGAGTAGCCCAGCAGGACCAATTTCGTTGTGGGGCACTGGTACAGGACTCGCGCGGCCACCTGAGTGAGGCGGTTGTAGCCGTCGGTGACGCTGGCTTTGTAGGCGGTCGAGAGGCCCTGGTAGCCGAAATCGGCGGGGTAGGCGATGTAGGTCCGCTCGACGCGCAGACCCTGCGCTTGGGCGGCGTTGAGCACCGGCAGGACGGCGGCCGACAGTTCGCCGGTGTCGTCGTCGCTCGGGGCGTTGACGTTGGTTTCCGTGGTGCCCGCGACCGCGAGCACGTGGATATCGGGGCATGTACCCGCGGTGGTTTCCTCGGCGGCCGCCGACGGCGCGACGGCCACGACGGTGACGGCGACCAGGGCCGCGCAGATCCCGGTCAAGGCGGTGGAACGCACCGCGCGCGCCCTCATGCTTGCTCCCCGGCGGCGTCGTCCTGGCCCTCGATGAGGGCGGCGAGATCGGCGTCTTTCCAGTCCTGGAATCCGGCGTTTTCGCACCATGCGACAGCGGCGGGCGGGTTGGCCGGATCGTCGTTGATCTCGATGTCCAGCAGCAACCGCCACGCGGTTGCCTCCCGGATCAGGGCGGCCGTATCGACGTGCGGATTGGTCAGGGTGAGGTGTAGCCGGGCAAGCTCGACCTTGGCCAGCTGCCGCGCCTTGGAGGCCAGAAAGATGGCTTTTGCGGCGGCGCTGAAATCAGCGCTGACCTGATTTCCCTTGTGGTAGTGGCGGTCTCGTTCGAAGAACGTGCCATACCACAACACGGTGCCCTCGCCGTCGCACACCGCGTACGAGTTCACCGCGTCGGCACCGGCGGCCGACAGGCGGATGACGGGCACGCCTTCGGCGGCGTCGGCGTTCAGCTCCGAGAGCCGGGCGCGGGTGACTTCCTCGCGAATCGCGTCGTAGTCAACGCCGATCTTGCGGAGTTCGCGTTTGACGGCGGCGAACTGAGTTCCGGTGAGTCCGTGGTCTTTTGCCCATCCGTACAGCTCGCCGTGCGTGGTCATCGCTTTGAGCTTTTCGGCGTCGGCGGTGATGGCCTCGGTGATCGTGTCCCATGTGGCGCTGGTGGTCATGGTGATGGCCTTCCTATGCGGGTTTGTCTTCGATGCGGACGACGCGGAAACCGCCGTCACCTGGGGCCACGGTGATGACCAAGAGCCAGGACACCGGCGCGGCGGACGGGGCGGGCTTGTAGCGAACTGAGGTTTCGAACCGGTTCTCACCGGCCGGGGTGACCGATACGCACCAGGGCGCATCGGCGGGAATGGACGCGATGCCGTCGGCTACCTGAGCGGGGCCGGGAACCCCTGACCCGCTGTCGGTGACCTCCATGACGGCGGCCGGATCTCGGCGGCCGAAATACCGGTATTCGTACTCGGCAATCGCGCCCTCACCAGTGGCTCGGTCGCCGCCGGTGTTGCTCACCAGCGCCCCGCCGACCCGGCCCGGAGTACAAAAGGCCGGCGGGGCGCTCGTGGTGGATGTGGCCGTATTCGGGCCGGTCGCGGGCGCAGTGGTCACGATCTTGTAGGGGTGGGCGCTGTCGGTGCCGCTGGCGCGGTTCGACAGTCCCACCACCACGCCTACGGCGGTGACCACGGCGATTGCGGCCGCACCGCCCACCAGCACCCGGCGGCCGGGGCCCTGACGGGCTCCCCGGGTGGCCGGGGTTGTCGTGCTGGTGGATGCGGGCCGCCGCAGGGTGCGACGGCGTGTGTCGGTGCTGGTAGGTGCGGGGACGGCGGCGTTTTCGAGCCACTGCCGCCACCGCTGCGATTCCTGGACCACTGCGGCCCCCTTCCTTCGAACTAGGCGGCTGGGACGCCCGGCAGCAGGCCCGCCAGGCCCGGAACTGCGGCGGTGATCTGGTCGCGCACCTGGTCGGCTTGCTGCTGTGCCCATGCGTTGACACCGGCAGTCGCGGCCGCGACATCGAACGACGCGGCGGGCTGCTCCTGCATGGGTGCGGGGATCGGTGCCGCGACCGGCGCGGCCTCGGGGACCACCACCGGCGGCAACGGATCGGAAGGCATCACCGGGTTGCCGGGCCCGCCGGACAGTGCCGCACCGGCAACGCCGCCGATCGCACCGCCGACTAGTGCACCCGTCGCCCCGCCGAGCGCCGCGCCTGCCGCACCGACGGCGGCCGCACCGACGGCCGCGCCGATCGCGGTACCGGCGATGCCGGTCGTGACGCCGACCGGGAGCAAGATCCCTGCGGATGCTGCCGCCGCTGCGGCTCCGGCGCTGGCACCGATGATTCCGCCGACGGTTCCACCTGCGAGCGCGCCGACCACGGCGGCGGGGACGCCGACCACGATTGCGCCCGTGGTTCCGCCGATCAGAACACCGGCGGCCGCGCCGGTGGTGGTACCGGCGGCCGCGCGCTGGGCCTGGTCCGGCGGCATTCCGGCGGCGCTGTAGACGTTGTTCACCACCGAATTGCCGTAGTCCAACCAACGGTTGGTCCAGTCGGCGACATCGCGCGGAACGAAGTCCGGGCGGGGAATGGTGGCGATACCCGACCCGAGCAGATCCGGCGACGTGGGCGGCAGGATCACCGGTTCGAGCGTGGGCGGCGCGGCCGGGGTCTCGGGCGAAACGTTCTGTCCGCCACCGTTGTTCGTGCCTCCGCCGTTGGACGGCGGGGTCTGACGCCACACGGTCGCGGGCGGGGCCTGCGGCAGTGTGTTCAGGCCGGGGGTGGTTTGCTCCACCGGCGGCGGCGGGGGCAAGGTGGCCTGCGGTGAGGGGCTGGTACGCGGAACCTGCGGGCTCGGCGTGATGGGGTCCGCCATGGCGACACCGGCGACCATGCACACCGTGCACGCCGCGCCGATGCTGGCCGTTGCGATCTTCTTGTACATTTCTTAATTCCCTTCTTGGACAACAGAAATCGAGATAGATGGATCGGGGTTGGTTTGGAAGGCCATGAAGCGGACCACCGCGCCTTCGTGGACGAGGTAGAACAGGCCGGTGTGCAGCTGGCGAACCTGCTGCGGGCTGATGGCGAAGGTGTGTTGAGCGCGGGCGGAATTGATTCCGTGCCCGTAGGGGTCGCCTGCGGCTTCGAGCTGCACGCGGGTACCGGCGGCGTTACTCACGGTGTCGGGCAGTGCCGAGCGGCCCAGCACGACGGCGGTTCCCGCACCGAGCATTCGGCGTTGCATCTGCTCATCGAGGCTGAAGCCCTCGACGGTCTGACCGGCCAGGATCAGGCCCACATCGGCGGCGCGGGCGGTCTCGAAAATCCTGACGGCCTCGTCGGCGGCGTCGGTTTCGGGCTCCACCATTTGCGGGAACTCGTCAATGGTCACTGCGAGCGGATGCAGCTTCGTTCCGGCCTTGCTCTGCTCGGAGCGCTGGGCCAGTAGCTCGCGCAGATCGCGCAGCATCAAGTTCGCTAGCAGGCGTTCGGCCGGGCGCACGGGGAGCAGGGAAACGATGGTCGCCGAACCTTGCGGGAGCTTCGTAAAGCTCCATCCCTGACCGGTTTTCGGCAGCAGGCGGCGCAGTGGCGCGAACATCGCTTCTACGTCCTGGGCCACGCTCTTGGCCTCGGTGTCGCCGTGGCGGTCTGCCTCGGTGATCGGCCCGGCCAGCTGCGCGCCGAGATGGCGCACCGGGTCGGCCAGGCGCTCGTTCAGCTCATCCAGATCTTTGACCAGGGGTTTGGTGCCGCGCCCGTCGATGATGATGTCCAGCACTCGGCGCAACCGCTTGGTGTAGTAGTCGGTGCTCTGCGTCTTCGGCGCGATGAACATCAACCGGTCCAACAACTCGTCACGGGTGGTGTCGAAGAAATCCCACCCGCCGCGCTCGACGCGAACGAGCTGCTGCGCGCCGACGTAATCGCGCTGGGCGCGGGCATCGGCGGCGAACCGCGCGGCGTCCTCGGCAATCCCTTTGAGGTCGATAAAGACCGTGGTCATGCCCATGCGGTTCTGGGCGGCGTGGAAGCCTGCCAGGTACTCGGTCTTGCCGACGCCGGAACCGGCGAACACCTGCATACGCTGTTGCCCGGCCGTGGCGGGTACTAGCAGCAGATCGCAGTTCGGGGCGGTGAATTGGGCGCTGCGGCGACGGTCGGTCATGGAATCGTCGGGCATGAGGATTCCGACGCCGTAGCGCACGTCCTTGCCGACCTCGACGGGAATCGGCGCGGTCATCACGCGGCCCGGATCGACCACCGACAGACCTACGGTGTCCTCATTCAGCGACACCCCGACCGTGCGGGCTACCTGCTCGTCGTCGGCTTCGATCATGGCCCCGATGGATTGGGCGTTCACCAGCACATCGCGGGTACGGCCTTCGAGCAGTTCGCGGCGCAGCAGGCGGCGGCCGATCATGAACGCGCCCGGCGCACCGGCGGCACCGACGGCCAGCGAGGCGACCAGCCAGGGCCACAGATCGACCGGCCCGGCACCGTTGGTCATCCGGACTATGACGGCGACGGTGAACCCGACAACCAGGCCGAACGACAGTGCGGCCCCGATCATGAACGGCCACCGCTCCGGGGTGAGCCACAGCCAGAAGCGACGGTGTTTGGACGCGGCATATCCGCGGTTCCCGATACCGAAACCGATGGCCAGCGGAACTAGTCCGGGTGCGGCGACAGCAGCAGCGATCAGGCCGAGTCCGCTGGTGATCGCAGCTGCGGCGGGCTGGCTGGCATTGTCGCTACCTGCCTTGGAACCGGCGGCGGTGAGGGGGTTGGTCATCGCTGGGTCTTCCTGGCTTCGTATTGCGTGCTCACCGGTGGCGTTGCGGAACTGGTTCGGCCCGAACGGCTTTCGAGAGTGGGGGTGGCCCGGAGCCGGATTCCGATCCGGGCCATCGGCCCGCGAGGGGCGTCGAATGTGCTTGGCTGGCAGCGAATTACGGGGTCACGCCGAGCGCTCCGGCACCCGCGCCGATCCCTGCGCCGATTCCCGCGCCGACGGCGGCGGCGGGCAGGCCGAGCGCGGCGGCTCCGGCCGCTGCGCCCACACCCGCACCGAGCGCGGTACCGATGGCGATGCCTCCGGCGGCTCCGGCGGCCTCGGCGGCGAGTCCGGCGATGAATACCGGACCGGTGATCGTGCACCAGGTGGTGACACATGCGACGGCTGCGGCTCCGAGCGTGGCGGCGGCGGGTGCACCGATGCCGACCAGGAAACCGGCCCCGGCTCCGACGACACCGCCCACGACACCACCGCCGACGCCACCGATCACAGCGGCGGGAACTCCCGCCGCGAGCGCGCCGATACCTGCGCCAACCAGCGCGGCATTACCGACCTTGTTGAGGTCTGGGCCCGCTGGGGCGTCGATCGGGGCGGCGGGGATGGTCACTGCCGCCGGGGCGCTCATCTGCTCGATGGGCGCGGCCTGGGCCAGTCCTGCGCACATGACGGTGGCGGCGATGGGAAGCGCGGCTAGGCCGGCGGTGCGGAACAGGGTGCTGCGGTAAGTGATCACTGATCGAACGTCCTTCATCGGGTTGCAGGTCAACGCGTGGTTTCGCAGGTCGAGACGGGGCGCGGGGCCGCCGTCTCCCCGGCGGGCGTCGATTCCCCCGGAGGTGGGCGTCACACCGGTCAGGGCGTGCGCTTCTCTACCTACAGCCCGAGACTGTACTAAGTTGAGTCCTTAGTTTCAACACTAATACTGCTTACTACCGTTAGAAGTAGCAGTTATTTAAAGATTGGAGATGTTGGTCATGGTGACGGACACTGTGATGTGCACCGATGGAAAGTGCGTGTTGGGATCGGGTAGCATCTGCGAAAATGCGGACTTTGCGGCCGTTTTGCACGCGTTTCTACGTAGAGTCGAGGCGATGACTACACAAAACCCTGGGTATCTGGGCCAGGTGGTGCGCGAGAGGCGTGATGCCCTAAAGCTGTCTAAACAGGCAGTTCACGCGGCTGTCGGGCTGAACCCGCTCACGCTCAGCAAGATCGAAAACGGCCAGGCTGGACGGGTACGCAAAGACACCCTGACCAGGCTGGACAAGGTGCTGCAATGGAAATCCGGTTCCGCTGCGGCCGCTTTTGATACGGCGCGGCCCCCCATCGACATCGCCCTTGCTCCCGTGCCGATTCCGAGCGTGCTCTACATTCCGTTCCCGCCTGAGCTGATCCAGATGACGGTGAAGTTGGCGGAGTTGGTTGCCGACTCCGCTGGTACGGATGAGCGCTTTGCGTCGGTCGTGAACAGCATGAATACCGTCGCGGACCGGGTTCTGAGGGCGTGGACGATCGCCGATATCGAACGTCAGCGTTATGGCGGCACACTGAGCGCGGCCACAATCGAAATGCTGCTGGGCCACTATTTGCGCCGCACGCCGCAGGCACCGACGGACGCGGACCAGGACGAGTTGATGTACCTGCGCTGGCTGTTGGGGCGGCTCCCGGAATCGGAGTCCGAGCAGGCCGAGCGCTACGCGCAGCGGTGGGCGCGAGTGGAACAGATGCTTGCGGCGGCACCCCGACAGATCAACGAATAGTGAGGAAATCCGTGACACTGTCGTTGGCTGAGAAGATCGACCGCATGATCGGGTTCGCTCACCGCTGGGACGAACCGGCGATGAGCAACGAGCAGATCGCCGCCGCGCTGGCCGAAGCGCTCGGGCGCGCCGTCCAGCCTGCCGATATCGCGGATCTGCGTAGCGGGTCGGTCCTGGTGATCTCTCGCGAGCTCGCGGCGGCGCTGTGTGCGCTGTGTGGTGTCACCGATGTGGGCTATCTGCTGCCTGTCGGTGACCAGGATGTTGATATCGACTTGCGGCTACAGCTGTGGACCCTGGCGCGTGATCGCGGCGTTCAGCACGTCGCGGCGCGCGCGATGACGCGGGACAAGCTTCGGGAGCTGATCGCCGATCTGCGCGCGCTTCCGGCCCGCACCAGCTAATCAGCTCCCTGCCTGCGTCATCCGATGCGACGGAACCCGATTTCCAGGTTCGCCGGGCGCAGCGTCAAATTCTCCTCGACATCGAGTGCACCGTTTCCGGTCAGCTCGTAATCGCGCACCAGCGAGGCAATCAGTAGCTTGGCCTCGTGCAGCGCGAACGTCTGGCCGATGCACGAACGCGGGCCCGTGCCGAAGGGCCGATAGGTCCACGGTTTCGGCTTGAACCCGCCCAACCAGCGGTCAGGCCGGAATTCGTCCGCGTCGGGCCCCCACGCGGAGGGGTCGCGGTGCACGGCCAGCAGCAGCACCAGCACCCATTCGCCCGCGGCGATGGGGTAGCCGCCAAGGGTGGTGTCTTGGCGGGCGGCGCGGAAGAAACCGGGTGCGGTCGGCCATAGTCGTAGCGCTTCGGAGATCACGGCGTCGGTGACCTCGAGTTTGGCCACGTCCTCGTAGGCGATGCGCCCGTTGGTGGTCAGCGCAGCGGCCTCGGCGCGCACGCGCGCGGCTAGCTCCGGATCGTTGGCCAGGAAGTGCGTTACGAAGGCAAGCAGGTTGCCGGTGGTTTCGTGCCCGGCGATGAACAGGGTGAGTACCTGTTCGGCGATGTTGTCATCGGGCAGTGCCGGCCGCCCGTCGGTGGGGTGCAGCATCCGGTCCAGTAGATCCGGGTACCGCTGCCCGGTCTGGCGCCGGGCCTCGATCACCTCGAATACCTGGCTTTTCATGAACTCGATGTCGCGTTCGTTCTGGCGGGCGCGCTTGCCGCCGGTCATCTTGCCCAACACCGGGATTGCCGATTCCTGGGCGTAGGCGAACACGCGGGTGAGCGCATCGGCGAACGGGGCCCGCTCGCTGGCGCGGTCGGTGAACGCACCGACGGAGTAGCCGAACCCGGCCAGGCCGATCGCCTCGAGGGCGGCATCGCCCATCATGGCGGCGGTATCGGAAACGGTGCGGCCCTGCCCGAGCCACTGCGCGGTTTGGTCGGCGACACTCACGAATGCGTCGTGGTAGTCGGCCATCGCCGCAGGCACGAACCCCTGAATCAGGGCCTCGTGCCCGCGTTTCCACTCCGTCGAATCATTGGCGGCGGTGAACAGGCCATCCCCGGCGATGACGCGCAGCTTCTCGTACGGACGCGCGAAATGGCGCTGCCAGGTCTTCTCGTCGATGGCCTCGCGCATGAGATCCGCCGACCCGGCGAACGTCAGGTGCACGCCGCCGATGAACGTTCTCCGGTACAGCGGCCCGAGCTGCGAAAACTGCCACAGGGTGCGCTGATTGGGGCGTTTGCGGTCCATGCCGAGCACGTCACCGAGGATCGGGACTCGCTTCGGCGGATGCGGGATGGTCTGCGCCGCAGTGGGGTTCGCCGTTGTCGTCATACCGTTGCCTCTCTGGGGTGCGGATCTGTCGCGGGGTCGGAGCGGGTTCTTGTCCACTCACGGGCGATATCGAGCACGAACGCCTCATTGCCCACCCACCGGGGCGCGGTCGCGTCCTGGTCGGCGTGCGCGCCGTCGCGCGCGGCCAGTGCCGTGCGCAACGCCTGGCACACCTGCGCCGGGGTGGGGCGTGGGGGAAGACCGGCCAGGTAGGGGGCCACCGAGATCATGGTGTCTTCGATCTCGATGAGAATGCGGTGTTCGGTGACTTGGGGCAGGTCCCGGCGGGCCTGGACGTGCAGGCGCATTTCCGGCCGGGCGGCCATCATGTCGGCCCACATCGGCTCGAGTACCGCGATGTTGCGGGTGGCGGGGTCTCGGTGCAGCCGAATGGCCAAGGATTGGGCGATCGACGGCAGCGCGAGCAGCATCAGGACCGCGACCGGGACCAAGAACATCAGATCGTTGCTACCGGCGCGGTCGGTGGTCAGCTCGTCCTGTACACCGGTGCTGATCAGCCAGCCTGTAATGATCCGGGTCCAGGCGTCGAGTTGGGACATGGCGATGCAGGCGGTGAGGATCACGGCGAACACCGCGCGCGCGGCGCTCTGCCGCCAATGCCACATCAGGCTGATGGCGGTGATCAGGACCAGGATCTCGGCGAGCGAGGTCGGCAGAGAGTAGACCGTGAAGTAGGCCCCCGGCCGCCAGCTCGATAGCTCCTCGACGGCGATATTGGCTGCGCGTGCTGGCGCGGAGATCCACGCCAGAGCGACGGCGAGCATTGCGACGGTAGCCCAGATCAGCACTACGGTTCTGTCGCGCACGGGCTTTCGTGCCCGCCATAGCAGGCCGATCCACAAGATAGCGCCAGCGCCGCCGAGTGCGGCCGCGTGAGTGGCTAGCCGGATGTCGGCCAGCGAGATCCACTGTGTCAGTACCGATTGCGCTGCCCGATCTCGTAGCAGCGCGGTACACCAGAAGGATGCGACCAGGGCCGCGACTGCCCAATCCAGGCGTACACGCTCCACTAACACCACCATGCGGAGCACTACTACTACCGCGATCCAGGTCAACAGGACCGCAGCGACGGGTTCGGACAGCGAAGACGTAGCTTCGGCGATCAGCAGGGGACTTGGCGCGTTCATCGCCACATCAGCTCGATCAGTGATGCCGCGCGGTGGTCCGCGCCTTGGCTGTCGTCGGGTCGCCCGCGGCTCATCCCCGCAAGGTGGGTGCCCAGCCATTCGGCTTCGCGCTCGGCGATGGAATCGAAGTGTCGGCGGTGCATGATCTCGCGGACTCGGCGCGGGTCCAGCCCCTCGGCCAGTAGTGAGTCCGTCACCTCGAATTGGTCGTCACCACGATGTTCGAGCAACACATGCCCGAACTCGTGCATGATCTCCTGGCGCTGACCGCGTGCGGACCGCGCCGGGTCGTACTTGATGACCATTTCGTCTTGGGTGACCCAGAGTGCGCCGCAGCGCGACACCGAGGGCACATGCGTGCGCCACGGGTCCAGCACTATGCGCTTGCCGAGTCTTCCAGACACGTGCTTTGTGAACTCCGTCACCGTCCACGGTGGCGTCAGAGGAATCGCGTCCAGAATCCCCTGTAGTCGGCTCTCGTCCACCGCCGCTCTGACCTCCGGTTCCCTAAGTGATCTGCAAGGCACCGGTTAGTTCTGCGTACTGACTGTGCTCAACGTCGCAGTTCACACACACATTAAGAACCGATTTCTACCCTTCCCCACCTCACAATACAGATGATCACAAACCGCAAGTAACGATGTTTGCCCTCGTCACGATGGGGATGCCCGTTCGGCAAATTACGCGTCTGGGACGCGAAAATGACGGGCACGGGGCCCAGAATCGAGAAGGGCGGCAGGCGAACGGAATCCGCGCCTGCGGATGACTCCGACGACTGACCGGGCCCCGGAATCCGCGGGCCCGGTCAGTCGTCTTTAGCGGCACAGGTTCACCCTGTGCGCTAGGTGTCCTCTCCGGTCGTCTCGTAGGCGTCTATGAACGCCTGCCGGGTTACCTGCACCCGGTCGAATATCGGTCCGCTTCCCGGCTCTCCAACTGCCTCCCACGCATCGCAGGCGGCCCGGAAGTCTTTCCGGGTTTTCTCCCGCGCCTTCGCGCTGAAGCTCGTCACCGTTGGTTCGCCGCTGGTCATGGCCGGATCTGCTCACCTGGCCGGCGGCTGCTCGCCGCCGGTCTTGGCGAAGTAGGCGGCCAGCATTTCGTTCTCTTCGAACCCCAGGACGGTGGCCGCTACGTCGGCCTCGCTGAACCAGCGCAGCTCCTGCCCCTCGGTCAGCGTGATCTCGTCCAAATCGAGGTCAAGGCGGGTGCGGAACGTATGTTCCAGCAGGCCCCAGTGACGCTCGCGCGTGCAATGGTGCTCGATCTCGGCGGGGTCCAGGGCCACGCCGATTTCCTCCTTGATTTCGCGGATTACGTTCTCGAGCGGCGTTTCGCCTTCCTCGCGCACACCGCCCAGCAGGGCCCACATGTTCGGGCATGGGATCTCGGGCTTGTCGTCGCGCAGGAACAGCAGGATCTCGCCGCCTGAGTTGCGGATGATGATGTTCGAACCCTCTTGGGTGATCGTCATTCAGCGGGCCGTTGTGGCGCGTTGCGCAGCAAACCAACGGCTTAGTATCTCGTTGTCTGCGTAGGCCAATGTCATTGTGGTGGTGTCGTTTTCGCTGAACCACCGCAGTTCTTGGCCTTCGGTGAGGGTAAGAGTGGTGATGTCGAGATCGCCTACGCGAGCAAGGTAGGTGTGTTCGATGCCGAACGCGCAATCACGGGTGGCGTAGTGCTCGACCTGTGCCGGGTCGAGAATGATGCCGATCTCTTCCTCGATCTCCCGGCGGATGCACTCGGCCGGTGTCTCGCCTTCCTCGAGCATCCCGCCGAGCAGGCTCCACATGTTCGGGAACGGAATGTGTGGGAAATCGTCGCGTAGGTACATCAGTACCTCGGCGTCGTTGTTGACGAGCATGATCTGAGTGCCCTCTTTAGCTGTGGTCATCCGGGTTCGGCGGTCCCTTCCGGGTCGGTGTCAGCGGTGATAGGCGGTGGCGAGTTTGGTGACGGCCTCAGCTGCCTGGAGGGCGTCGGTGCTGCTCATCGCAGGGTAGAGCGGCAGAGACAGGATGCGGGCGGCAACGTCACATGCGGCAGGCAAAGGCTGCTCACCGTACTCGCGCTGGAAAAGCGGCTGAGTATGCAGGGCGGGGAAGTGGATGCCGGTGCAGATGCCTTCGGCGCGCAGGGCGGCGACGAATTGGTCGCGGTCCACGCGGGCACCGGGCCCAGAATCGAGAAGGGCGGCAGGCGAAGGGAATCCGGGGCCGGGCGCAGCCAGGTGCCCTCCGGCAGAGTGCGGCAAGCAACCGATGGCGGCCGCCACGGACGACCACAAACCGGGTGGTTGGGGAGTCGGCGGCCGCGTCGATATCGGGGTGCGGCCGCCACCAGGAAATGCCGGGGATCGGTTTCCACATGTCCGGGCCGTACAACCGATTA